>CAZKPL010000027.1:0-10285 GCA_964554625.1 uncultured Nitrosomonas sp.
CTAGCTATATTTGATCCATCTGTAACTAGCGCCAGCTTCGGTTTTTTATCGGCTGAATTGATTATACAAGCGCTTTATTACAAGATACTGGTCACGATCACCAGCAATATGACGAAGGTTGGATTTGCATGAGATAAGCGAGTGGCCATTTTTCATGCAATTGCACTTTACTGTGAACTGAATAGCTAATCTGCACGTCGATTTTATCGTTGAATAGCTATTACCATAGTGTTTAATTATCTAATCGCAAGCCAAGCAATGTGCTTGAGTAACTGATGGATTACAGTGTTAATATATCGCATACATGATTCCTTGGGTTGAAAAATTGTTGTCCTGATCGCGCTAATTTTACCTATCTCAAACCCACTCAAGTTCTATCTCTCAAGGATCTATGGTTAACCAGGCAGTAGTGAAAAGGCATATTAAATTAATCAACCAAAAAGGGAGAATTGGTTTATGTTGATTGGTAGCGGAAAAATCCTACGGTTTGCTCATCTAACGCTTAAATTTTTCTTTTTTATTATTTTGCTTAATCTGTTGACAGCATGTTCGGTAATCGATGTACAGAAAAGTGCTCCTCTTTCTTCTTCTGAACGCTGGTTGATTTTACCTTTTCAGAATTATTCGCAGACTCCGCGAGCGGGTGAGCAGGTAGAAGAAATGCTGGCCACTTTGCTTAGAATTCGAGGGGTGCAAAATATAGAAATGTACCCACAAGATGAAGACAAGAATAGCTGGTCTGAATTCAATGACCGCAAGCGTCAGGAAAATGCGTTGTTATCAGCTATTAAAGATGATGTCTCCTATGCAGTTGCAGGAAGTGTTGATGAATGGCAATACAAACTTGGTGTTGGTAGTGAGCCAGCTGTTGGTCTGACAATCCGGATCATAGCAATTCCCTCTGGCAAAGTTATTTGGTCTGCAAGTGGGGCACGATCTGGCTGGAGTACAGAATCGCTAAGCGGTACTGCGCAAAAATTACTCAGAAATTTGATTTCAGATCTTGAAATTACTAAATTGTAAGGAATTTGTAAACTTCTGCTTTAGGCCAAGTGCCTCAACGCATACAGTTCATGGCCGCGGAAGGCCTGGGTTTTCCATCTATATGCGTGAGGCCTCGTAGGTTTTACTGAGAAACTTTGTCTTCATCAAAACTTTTCTGCAAGCTGAAATTAGCGAGCAGCCTCCTCACGTTAATTGCTCCAAGCATCGCCCGCTGATTACAGCAATTAGTCACCCCTAGAATACACAACTTACCCTTGAGGAAAGGAATTATATCGGAATGCGTCTGAAACAGGAGAGCTCGCTGAATCGGATAGCACAGGACATGAATTGCTCTCACCACCATTAGCCGTGAGCTTGCCCGGAACACAGGATTGCGCGGCTACCGCCACGCGCAAGCAAACAGGAAAACCGGGCAATGCCATAGAGACAAACCCAAAGCCATCAAACTGGCAGCGGAATTGGCAGGCTGTATCAACGTGATGCTTAAGCAACAATGAAGCCCAGAGCAGATCGGTGGCCGGCTATACCTGAATTTGCGCTACCAAACGAAGAAATACCGCAAACGCTATGGCAACATCGCGGGAGCTGCGAGTGACTAGTCACACTAGATGAGCGCAAATCCAGGTTACGTCTTGCTATACCGGTAGCAAACAAAACTGCAGAAGCAGTAATATGCAGTACCATTACCTACTAGATGTATTCAAGGACTGGATCCATACCTTACTTTGACAATGGCAAGGAGTTTTCCAGGCATGAACCGCTAGCGGCTACTCTTGAATGAGAAACATATTTTGCCAAGCCCTACCACTCGTGGGAGCGTGGCCAGAATGAGAACCCCAATGGGTTGTTACGCCAATATTTCCCAAAAATGATGGGGCTGCTGAATGTGACCACCCAGCAGGTATTGGATGCTGTGTACAAACCAAACAACAAGCCTGGAAAGTGCCTGGGTTTTAGAATGCCTTATGAGGTATGATCTGTAGAATAATTATTTTCATACTTAAAAATTGAATAAGGCGATGCTGCTAGAAAAGAGAGAAATCACTAAATGGATGGAATCCATAGGTATTTCGATATTACCTCCATTAATTGGTTATGCCATTGATTCATCGGATCCTTTCTTTATAAATTATCAGTTTCCATGGCTGATTCTTGCTCCTTTATTAATCAGTCTCCAATATGGTTTTGCATTTGGAATAATGACTGCTTCATTGCTTATAGGCATGGTTACGACGGGTTTCTTCTTTGGTTGGGCGGAAATTCCTTTTTTTCCAAAAGAAATGATCGTTGGCTTGTTACTGGTCACAATAATTTCTACTGAATTTTATGGCCTCTGGATTCGCAAAATAAAGCTCCTGGAGAATAAATATCATTATATTAATGCGAGGATGGATAAGTTTACCCTCGCGTATCACCTGCTTAAAGGTTCACACCATCAACTAGAATTGCATGTAGCAAGTCAGGCAAAAAGTTTACGCTCTTTTTTGGCTGATTTGGAACAGCAAATCTTATCTTTAGAGAAAAATGGAGGGGAGCCTTTAGCAGGCATCGGTGAGAGCATTCTTAAACTTTTCAGTGATTTTGCAAGTGTGCAGATAGCTACGATTTACGCGGTAACGGGCGATGAGCAAAAAAAAATCAACCCTGAGCCTGTGGCCTGTTTAGGGCATGCTCCTCCTTTATTTCCTTCAGATCCCTTCGTAAGAGAAACACTGAGAACAGGGCAAGTTGCGAGCATTAAGTTAGAAGATGACAATGCCATGAGTACTGCTGGAACACTTGCCGTTATTCCTTTAATTGATGTTTATCAGAAAATTTGGGGACTGGTTGTTGTGAACGAGATGCCATTTTTTGCATTACAGGAAAGCACCATGGATTTATTTGCTATTTTGGGAGGAAATATTGGTGATCTAATTAAGCGGCGTGCAGAGGCCTATCGTTATATCGATGACAGAGGAAAAGATTTTCAACTTAAATTGCGTCGAGTTTTAAATGAAATTAAACTCTTAAAGACATCAGCTATGCTGATTGGCGCAGTTATCAATTCTGAAGAGTGGCAAAGTGAATATCTTGCTAGATTTCAGGCTAACTTGCGAGGGGTTGATAAAATTTGGGTTTTTAGGAATGAACAAAATCGTAAAACTTATTTAATGCTCATGCCCTATACGGATGAAAATGGCGCTAACGAATTCTTAAATCGCGTTGGATTATCGGAATTGATGGCAGAAAAAGCTTGCAATAACTTGGATAGTAAGGCCTTTAGCTATCACGATGGTGATGTCAGTATTTGTATGTGGAATTTAAATAATAAAACCTCACTGAAACAAATTGTATTGGAAATTTCTCAATTTAATAAGAACAGCTTATTTTGATATCCAAAAGACTAAAAATTAGAATGCGATTATTTCTAATTCTGTTTAATTTAATCCTACTTATTCTGGCATTAGGATTTGAAATATATAGTCTGAAGTTAATTTCCAATGAACCTGTATCTGAACAAATTCTAATAACCGCCCTTTTTTCTCATTTTACTGCGAGTATTGTTGCCGCCTATCTTTTTTCTAAAATCATAGTATCCAATCAAACTGAACCTCAGTTGAAGGTTTATATTTTGTTTTTTGTGGTTACTTTTTATTTACCAGTATTAGGATTGGCGGGATTAACTTTGGCATTGCCCTTCATAAAGCACCGCTCTTCTAAACTAAAAGAAACAAATTTGCCTGTGAGCTTAAGTAAAATTAGGAATCTTCCTGATATGCCAGCTCCAACTACAGATGATAACTCTGCCGATTTACATAGCTTATATAGATCCAGAAATCCTGATAAAAGGCTTCAGGCTATATATGCTACATTAAAAATAAAGAATCAAGATGCAATTCCAATATTGCGTATGGCGCTTGGTGATCCCGTTGATGATATCAGATTACTTGCCTACGCTTTATTGGAACGGAAAGAACATCATCTCAGTGAACGAATTAAAAAATCGAGGCAAAAACTTGAAAAAATAGAAAATTCAAGAAATAAACAACTGTTCCGCCAGATTGCAAATGATTATTGGGAATTGGCAAATCTCGGTTTGGCTCAAGGGGAAATGCGAAACTATGTCCTCAATATGGCTTGCAAATATATTGAACTGGGCCTTAAACATTACCCTGAAGATTCAGGATTTTGCTTCCAACACGCACAAGTTTTACTAAAGCTGGGAAATTATGAGAAAGCTTCTGAACAAATTAAGAAAGCTGAGGATCTTGGAATTGAACATAAAAAATTACTAATTTACTATGCTGAATTGGCTTTTCATAAACACCATTATCACAAAGTAAAGCAATTAATGGCAGCGATAGATTTTCCTGCAGCTTTTCCTCAATTATCATCGGTAGTGCAATTTTGGCAGAAAAAGAATTAGTGCAGCAGGAGCAAAATTACGCTGATATTACACTCTTGCTAGAAGGTACTTATCCTTTTGTTAGAGGCGGCGTTTCAGGTTGGGTACACCAGTTAATAGAAGGCCTTCCACAGTACACATTTGCTTTGATTTTTCTAGGATCCAGAAAAAAGGATTATGATGAACCCAAATATATCTTGCCTGATAACGTTGTTCATTTGGAATGCCATTATTTATGGGATCTATTTTCTTTATCTGAACCCAAAGCTTGCAAAGGCAATAATGAATATATCCTTAAATCAAGGAAGCTCCATGATTGGTTTCGCAATCCGTGTTCAAATTTCGATGAGGCAGAAGTAAGAAAACTTTTAGTTTCTTTAGGACAACTATCTGGCTTCACTATGGAGGAGTTTTTTTATAGTGTAGCGACATGGCAGCACATCTGTGAGTGTTACGATGAATATGATGCAGATAATTCATTCATTGATTATATATGGGCTATTAAAGCCATGCATGCTCCATTATTTAGGCTTGCCAGTATTGCTCACCAGTTCACTTATCGTACAGGAACATTCCACACGCTATCTACAGGCTTTGCAGGTTTCCTTGGAGTATTATTGCATTATATAACCACTCGACCATTAATTTTAACTGAACATGGTATTTACACTAAAGAAAGAAAAATAGACTTGCAGTCTCTTTTTATTAAGGAGCATCATGATTTATTAAGTGATGCTCAATATATGGGAATGCAATATCAGGAAATATTATGGGTAAGGTATTTTGAGTCATTGGGCCGCCTTATTTATAAAGCATCAAATCCTATTATCAGTCTCTACGAGAAAAACAGGGAACGTCAAATTACTGATGGCGCAGATCATAATCGAACAAAAGTTATACCAAACGGAATGGAAATTGAGCGTTTTCTTCCTATACGCGCACAAAGGCCAGAAGAAACTCCTCTGGTAATTGGGTTAATTGGAAGAATTGTACCAATAAAGGATATTAAAACTTTTATTCGCGCTATGCCCACTATTCTGAGCCAATTACCTGGAGCTGAAGGTTGGTTAATTGGTCCAGATGATGAAGATAAGGAGTACGCGCAAGAATGTAGGGATTTGGTGCTGGAGCTAGCGTTAGAAGAAAATGTGCATTTCTTAGGGTTTCAAAAAATAAGCGATGTGCTTCCTCGTTTAGGAGTGCTGGTATTGACATCGATCAGTGAAGCTTTTCCGCTGGTAATACTTGAAGCCTATGCAAGTGGTTTACCAATCGTGGCAACTGATGTGGGTGCCTGTCGAGAAATTATTGAAGGTAAAAACGATGAAGACCGTGCTTTGGGGTGCGCAGGAATAGTAGTTCCCATTGCTAATCCAGAAGCAATTGCAAAAGCTGTGATTACACTATTAACCGACAAGAATCGCTGGCATTTAGCAAAAAATGCTGGTATTCAACGAGTTGAAAACTATTATACACAGTCTCGCATGCTGGACGATTATAAAACAATTTATGATCAGGCGTTGACACAATAATGGCAGGCATTGGGTTCAAGCTGCGTGAACTGATGAAAGAAAACTCTCTTTCAGGGTTACTATTAGCATATGGTTTTGCCGGAATTATTGGTTCTGGCCCATGGGTATTGTCGATTGTTGGCATATTGTTAATTGGTTTCATTCATACGGAAAACTCCTCAACACCTAATTTTGTCGGACAGTTCCAAATATCTGTAACTTACCTGATGGCGACTTCTTTAATCCTCACCGGTCCATTACAACTCATGCTCACGCGTTTTATTGCTGACAGATTATATGAAAAACATGATGAGCAAGTCCTGCCCAATCTGACAGGTGCTCTATGTGTTGTAATTGCTGTTAGCGGAACGCTTGCGGTTTTTTGTTTAATTTATTTGTTTGCCGGATCAGTTTTATATCGTTTATTGATGCTGAGCGGTCTGGTTATTCTTTCCACAATTTGGATTGTGGTAATTATTTTATCGGGACTTAAGGCCTATCGCGAAATTTTATTAGCTTTTCTATTAGGTTATGGGATAACAGTATGGGCTTCTAAAGAGTTGGGAACGTTTGGACTAGAAGGCTTACTTTCTGGGTTTGTTGTAGGACATAGCGTCTTATTATTTATCCTCTTGGTTGTAGTTTTTGGCTCTTATTCATCTAATAAACTGATTTCCTTTGATTTTTTACGAAGACACCAAATATTCCCAAGCCTAGCAATTACTGGTTTCCTCTATAACTTGGCTATTTGGGCTGATAAATTTATTTTCTGGTTTAATCCTGAAACAAGCGCTGCCGCCATTTCGCCTTTAAGAGGATCGGAACTTTATGATCTTCCGATATTTCTTGCATATTTATCAATCATACCTGGTATGGCAGTATTTTTATTGCGAATGGAAACGGATTTTGTAGAACAGTATACAAAATTTTATAGTGCTATTAATGCTGGTTCCTCCTTGAGTCGTATTTTACAAATCTATGAGGAAATGGTCATAACCATTCGAAGAGGATTTATCGAAATCGTTAAGGTACAGGGAATGACCACTATTTTATTGCTGGCAATAGGAGATAAATTACTCGCATGGGTGGGAATATCTCCTTTTTATAAAGTGCTATTAAATATTGATCTGGTTGCGGTGGGTATTCAGGTGCTATTACTGGCCGTTCTCAATCTGTTATTTTATTTTGATTATCGTAAAGACGCGCTGTATCTCTGTTTGTTATTTGCCACCTCAAATATTATATTTACTCTTCTGAGTCAATATCTGGGGCCTGCGTTTTACGGCTATGGTTTTGCCTTATCAGTTGCATTAACCACGATTATTGGGATGATCATCATTTCAAAAAGACTTAACCAGCTGGTTTATGAAACATTCATGCTACGTAATAGAACCGCCAATTAAAATTGGCTATAAAATACTCAAGAGGTAAGTTTCTCGGCTTTGCTGAAGATATTTGGCTCAATGCTTTTCTCAAAGAATCACAGAGGAAAATATGAAATCAGTCTTCTTGAACCACCGATCGATTGTAATGTTTATTCATGGCATGCTTTTGTTGGGTATCTGCCTGCCTATATATGCTAATCCTAGTATTGCATTCTTCTATGGCCAACCTGTCCCGGTGAATTTACTTTCTCATTACAACCAAGTGGTAGTAGAGCCTGAGAATATGAATAATCTGGATTATCTTCATGCTAAGGGAACAAAGGTGTTCGCCTATATAGGTATCGGAGAAATCCATCCAACGCGCTCGTGGTATTCAGAAATTCCCAAAAATTGGTTTATGGGCAGTGATGTAGCATGGGGAAGCAGTATTATTGATCTGACTCAACAAGGATGGCACGACTATCTAATTAATAAGTATCTGGCTAAGCTATGGAAAGAAGGATACCGCGGTTTTTTTTTGGATACACTAGATAGTTATCAGAAGGCTGTCGTTAAACCCGAAAATCGGTTAATTCAGGAAAAAGCATTATCAAGCCTAATTAAACGTATACACCAACATTTCCCCGGAGTTAACCTTATTCTCAATCGAGGGTTTGAGATCTTGCCGGAAGTTGGCCAATATGCTGTCGCCTTGGCCGCTGAATCGCTCTTTGAAAGCTGGGACCAATCCAAACAAAATTACACGAAAGTTACAGAACCAGATCGTAACTGGTTGTTAGAGAAATTAAGACAAGCACAAGACCAATATGGATTGCAAATAATTGTTATTGATTACGTTGACTCAAAGCAGAAGGAGTTGGCGCGAAAAACTGCTAAACAAATATCTGACTTGGGTTTTACGCCCTGGGTAACCAATCCTGGGTTAAATACTCTTGGTGTTGGACTGTTAGAAATTTTCCCCAGACGAGTCTTAGCGCTCTATGATGGACAAGAATATCCAGAAGGAATGCAGCGGACTGATGTACATAAATTACTGGCCATGCCGCTGGAATATCTGGGTTATACAGTTGATTACTTAGATGTAAATACTGGATTACCAGCAAATTCATTGACAGGACAATACGCGGGAATTGTCACCTGGTTCAACAATGATGCTTTATTAAGGCCAATGGTTTATAGAGATTGGCTGCTGCAACAGATAGATTCTGGAGTCAAAGTTGCTATTCTGGGAAACTTAGGTTTCAAAGCTGATAATACCTTTTTGCAGCGCCTAGAAGTCAAATTAAGTCAGTCAGTTATAAGGGAGCCGCTCAAAATTGGGTTGAGTGATAAAATTATTGGTTATGAGGCAAAGCCTCATCCCAAAACACGTGGATTTACTACATGGCAAGCTCTAGGAAATATTGAAACCCATCTAAGTTTAATAGATCAAACGAAACAGTCTTTGGTCGCCGTATTTACGGGACATTGGGGTGGAGCTGCCTTGCATCCCTATGTAATAGAAACTGGTTATGAGGGACGTCAACGATGGATTATCGATCCACTCAGATTCTTATCTAAGGCTCTTGATTTACCAGAAATACCCATTGTCGATGTCACCACTGAGAATGGTCGACGCTTATTATTGGTTCAAGTTGATGGTGATGGGGCCAACAATACAGCAGAGATTCCGGGAACACCGCTGGCGATAAAAGTCATTCAGGATTCTTTCTTGGAAAAATATAATTTGCCATCCACTGTTTCCATAATTGAGGGAGAAGCAGCAAATGGCAGCTCATCAGGCAAACTTACTGAAACTGAGAAAGTGGCAAAAGATATTTTTAAGCTTAAAAATGTTGAAATAGCTAGCCATTCCTATAGCCATCCATCCGCGTGGTTTCAGAAGAACTATATCGATGCTAGAGGCGATGATTTTCACCTTTCCATTCCTGGATATGAATTTAATTTAGAACGGGAAATTACTGGTTCAGTAAAATATATTAATAAAAATTTAGCACCTGAGAAGAAGCAGGTTCGTGCTTTTTTCTGGACCGGTGATGGGCTAGCAAATACAGAGGCTCTAGCGCTGACTCGCTTACTTGGATTAGAGAATATGAATGGTGGCGGTGCGACTATCAGCAAAGATGAAAAAACCATCACACGCGTGCCCCCTCTTGGCTATGTAATTAATGATCAACTTCAAGTGTATGCCCCAATTGCAAGTGATCATGTCTATACAAACAGTTGGCAAGGTCCTTTTTATGGATTTAATCGCGCCATTGAAACTATGCAGCTCACCGATAGCCCGCTTCGCCTAAAGCCGCTGCATATTCATTATCACTTTTATTCGGGAAGTAAATTAGCATCGATCAATGCACTAAGGGCCGTTTACGATTGGAGCATTAAACAGGAACCCAGGGCTATTTGGGTAAGTGAGTATGCTCAAAAGGCTAATGAATTCCAGAACATTACCTTGTCTCGCAATATGGATGGTGCTTGGAATATTAGAGGACTGAATACATTACGCACATTACGTTTGCCAACGTCAATAGGATGGCCTGATTTAAAAAGATCCAAAGGGGTAGTTGGGGTACGTGACATAAAACAGGGACGCTATGTGCATCTTTTGCCTATTCATGGGCAAGTTCTATTGTATACAGACCCTAAATTCCCATCATCCACCTATCTACTGCATAGCAATGGAGAGATCAAAAAATGGCAAGAGACTGCAGAAGAAGTTAATTTTCACCTATATGCTCATACGCCATTAGAGTTAGTCATAGCATCTTCAAAACCCGAGTGCTATGTTAAATGGGCGGGTGGTAGGTTAGATGGGCAGCAACAAAATCGGAGCTGGAAATTTTTCTTCCCGGTAGCTAATCCTGGAAAAGCTTCCTTGGTTTGTAACTAAAGGGACTTGCTCAGCGTGTGACAAGACTGGGAAAATCTTTAATGCGAGAGCTATTTGAAATCTGGAATTATTTGGTCTTTATAGGTTTGTTGATGGCAACTATATTAAT
>CAZKPL010000027.1:10385-34538 GCA_964554625.1 uncultured Nitrosomonas sp.
AAATGCATGCTATAAAGTTTCTGGTTAGCAGTCAAAATGGAAGCACACCGGTTCCTCAGAAATTTATAATTTAAAAAACGGCGATACACACCATTGCTTGGCGGTGTGTATCGCCGTTTTTAGATCGCTATTATTTTACCCTAGTGACCTCGATCTCTAAGTTTTTGGATCGCAGTAAGCTGAGCTGCAGCCTCGATTAACTCAGCTTGCGCACGCGCATATTCAATCTCAGACGTTTTATTTTTCATAGCTTCTTCAGCCCTTTTCTTAGCTTCTAAAGCTTTGGCTTCATCTAGATCTTTGCCACGTATTGCAGTATCGGCGAGTATCGTTATCACGTCTGGCTGAACTTCTAACATGCCACCCGATACGTAAACTGCTTCCTCATCTTTTAAAGGAGCTTTAATTCGTACCATACCAGATTTAATACGAGTAAGCATAGGCGTGTGATTCGGAAGAATACCCACTTCTCCCATAAGTGCAGGGGCAGCTATAAACTCCGCTGGTCCAGAATATATTGATTCCTCAGCACTTACTATATCTAGATGAAATATTGTGCCCATTTAGTTTATCTAGCCTTAATTATTGAATCGTTTTGGCTTTCTCAATCACTTCTTCGATTCCGCCAACCATATAAAAGGCTTGTTCTGGTATATCATCAAACTCACCATTAACAATTCCTTTAAATCCTTTGATTGTTTCCTTCAATGGTACATATTTTCCTGATGAACCAGTAAATACTTCCGCAACAAAAAATGGTTGTGATAAGAATCTCTGAATCTTTCTTGCTCTACCTACAGTTAGCTTATCTTCTGGTGAAAGCTCATCCATACCAAGAATTGCGATAATATCGCGCAATTCCTTATATCGCTGCAAGGTCTGCTGTACTGCACGAGCAGTATTGTAATGATCTTCTCCAACGATCATGGGATCTAATTGCCGAGAAGTAGAATCAAGTGGATCAACTGCAGGATAAATCCCCAATGAGGCAATATCACGCGACAATACAACTGTGGCATCAAGATGTCCGAATGTCGTAGCAGGAGAAGGATCCGTCAAATCATCCGCTGGAACATAGACAGCCTGTATGGATGTAATAGAGCCAGTTTTAGATGATGTAATACGTTCTTGCAAACGCCCCATTTCTTCTGCTAACGTAGGTTGATAACCCACAGCAGAAGGCATTCGTCCTAATAATGCGGATACTTCTGTTCCAGCGAGTGTATAACGGTAGATATTATCCACGAAAAACAAAACATCACGCCCCTCATCACGGAAAGACTCTGCCATGGTTAACCCAGTTAATGCCACACGCAAGCGATTTCCAGGTGGTTCATTCATCTGACCATACACCAGAGCGACCTTATCCAATACATTGGAATCTTTCATCTCATGGTAAAAGTCATTACCTTCCCTGGTTCTCTCTCCAACACCCGCGAATACTGAGTAACCACTGTGCTCTATCGCAATATTACGGATTAACTCCATCATATTCACTGTTTTTCCTACACCTGCCCCACCAAACAAACCAATTTTCCCGCCTTTAGCAAATGGACAGATTAAATCAATTACTTTAATGCCCGTTTCTAATAGCTCAGTAGATGCCGAAAGTTGATCAAATGCAGGTGCAGCACGATGGATGGGCATACTTTTATCAGCACCTATGTCACCCATTTCATCAATAGGTCTACCCAACACATCCATAATACGACCAAGCGTTTTCGTTCCCACAGGAACGGTTATCTGCTTTTCCGTATTCACAACAGTCATTCCCCGTCGTAATCCTTCTGAAGATCCGAGTGCAATCGTTCTTACGATTCCATCACCCAGCTGTTGCTGTACTTCGAGTGTTAATTCTGTTCCTTCCATTATCAGTGCATCATAAACATTAGGAACACTTTCCCTCTGAAATTCAACATCAATCACTGCACCGATACATTGAACAATTTTACCCTGGCTCATTATTGTTCCCTAAAACTAAAATATTGATTAAACAGCGGCTGCACCGCCAACAATTTCTGATAATTCTTTAGTAATTGCGGCCTGACGAGATTTGTTGTAAATCAATGTCAATTCATTGATTAAATTACCTGCATTATCTGAAGCAGCTTTCATAGCAACCATTCTAGCAGATTGCTCCGACGCCATATTTTCTGTAACTGCTTGATAAATCAATGCTTCAACATATCTGACCATAATATCATCTATTATTGGCTTCGCTTCAGGCTCATATAAATAGTCCCATAATTGTTTATGGTTGATTTCCTTCACACCTTCGCTAATGCGCTCATCAGATAATGGCAATAGCTGCTCCATCATGGGCTCTTGCTTCATCGTATTAACGAAACGATTATAGAAAATATAGACTCTATCAAAGCGATCTGCAGTATACCCATCAAGTACAATCTTTATCGCACCTATCAGTTTCTCGATATTTGGCGTATCGCCAAGACCTGTTATCTGAGAAATAATGTTTGCTCCAATGCGCCCCATAAAACCTAGCCCTTTGTTGCCAATGCAACATACCTCTATTTGTTCGCCTTCAGCTTCCCAAGCGCGCATTTGGTTTACAACTTTACGCAAAACATTAGTATTAAGGCCGCCACACAAACCTTTATCTGAAGTTATTACAATAATACCAATACGTTTTACCGTATCACGCTCTATCAAAAAAGGATGACGATATTCCGTACTCGCACGGCTCATGTGAGCCGCGACATTACGAATTTTCTCTCCATAAGGTCGGGCTTTTCTCATACGCTCCTGAGCCTTACGCATCTTTGATGCAGCAACCATCTCCATGGCACGAGTAATCTTCTGCGTATTCTTAACGCTTCGGATTTTATTGCGTATCTCCCTGCTTCCAGCCATCGGTTAATATGTCCCGTTTTTCTTGAATTCTTCAATTGCTTCTGATAATGCTTGCTCAGTCGCTTCATCCAGATTTTTAGTTGTTTCAATTTTATCCATGATTTCAGCGTGCTGACTACGCATATAGCTTCTCAAAGCAGATTCAAATGCCAAACCCCGCTTGACTTCGACATCATCAAGATATCCTTTATTCAATGCAAATAGAGTTAATGCCATCTCTGCTACACTCAATGTAGCAAATTGTGATTGTTTCATCAGCTCGGTTGCCATTTTTCCTCGCTCAAGCTGCTTACGCGTTGCTTCATCTAAATCTGATGCAAACTGTGCAAAAGCAGCAAGTTCTCGATACTGCGCTAACGCTAACCGTATCCCTCCACCAAGTTTTTTAATTACTTTGGTTTGTGCCGCACCACCTACACGTGATACTGAGATACCTGCATTAATAGCAGGACGAATACCTGCGTTGAACAAGTCTGTTTCAAGAAATATCTGTCCGTCAGTAATGGAAATCACATTCGTAGGCACGAATGCAGTTACGTCACCCGCTTGTGTTTCAATAATTGGCAATGCCGTTAACGAGCCTGTTTTACCCTTAACTGCTCCTTTTGTATTTTTTTCTACATAGTCAGCGTTCACCCTGGCTGCTCGTTCAAGCAAACGAGAATGTAAATAAAATACGTCGCCCGGATAAGCTTCTCGACCTGGGGGTCTGCGGAGTAATAGAGATATTTGGCGATAGGCCCAAGCTTGCTTGGTTAGATCATCATATACGATGAGAGCATCTTGTCCTCTATCACGAAAATATTCGCCCATTGTGCAGCCAGAATAGGGTGCTATAAATTGCATTGCAGCTGACTCTGATGCAGACGCCACGACGACTATCGTGTATTCCATTGCACCATGTTCCTCTAGCTTGCGAACGACGTTAGCAATTGATGAAGCTTTTTGCCCAATTGCTACATAGATGCAAATCATGTTCTCGCCTTTCTGATTGATGATTGCATCTATTGCAACAGCCGTTTTTCCGGTCTGACGATCCCCAATGATTAATTCGCGCTGACCCCGTCCAACTGGCACCATGGAATCAATAGCTTTAAGTCCAGTTTGAACTGGCTGATCTACAGATTTGCGCCATATAACGCCTGGTGCAATTTTTTCTATGGGCTCTGTTCCCTGTGCAGTAATAGGTCCTTTCCCATCTATGGGTTGTCCTAATGCATTAACTACCCGTCCCAACAACCCTTCGCCAACTGGAACTTCTAATATCCGCCCCGTACATTTGACTGTATCGCCTTCAGTGAGGTGTTCATATGCGCCCAAAATAACTGCACCAACTGAATCCCTTTCTAAATTAAGCGCCAAACCAAAGGTATTGCCTGGAAACTCAAGCATTTCACCTTGCATTACATCTGTGAGTCCATGAATTCGGACGATTCCATCTGTTAAAGATACGATGGTTCCTTGGGTGCGAACCTCTGAGGAAATAGAAAGACCTTCAATCCTATTTTTAATCAGCTCACTGATTTCTGATGGATTTAACTGCATTTTAATAACTCCTAGCTTTTGAGGGCAACAGACATGGTTTCGAGTTTACCGCGTACGGAGCTATCAATAACTTCATCGCCAATTACTATCTTTACTCCGCCTATTAACTCTGGATCTATGTTCACTTTCGCTTTGATTTTACATTTGAACTTATTTTCAAGCACCGAAACTAATTTCTCCAATTGATCATCTGAAATAGCGTACGCTGAAATAATGCTTGCCTCTAGCACCCCTTCATATTGGGACTTTAGTAGTTCATACAAACTGCTCAATTGTGGAAGCACTTCTAAACGATTATTTTCAATCAATAGAGTAACTAAATTTCTTCCTTCGTTATCGAGCTTATCTCCACAGATTTCTAAAATTATTTCTGATAGCTTATCTGTTGATATGCTTGGATTAGTCACAAGGGCTCGTATTTGCTTTACAGATACTACCTCTGCGATAACCTTCAACATATCTGACCAAGACGATAATGTATTCTTTTCTTTTGCTAACTTATATACTGCCTCAGCATAAGGTCTAGCAATTGTTATTTCCTCAGCCATTACTTCAACTCTTCTTTTATAGATGCAAGTAGATCGGCATGTACTTTGGCATTCACCTCACGACGCAATATTTTTGTTGCTCCTGCCAACGCCAGGTCCGCAATTTGTTGACGCAACACCTCTTTTGCTGCAAATACTTCATGCGCAATTTCAGCTTTGGCGCCAGTCAATATGCGCTCTCCTTCAATCTTTGCATTTTGCTTGGCTTCTTCAACAACTTCTGCTGCTCGCTTTTCAGCTTGCGTGACAATTTCTGCTGCGCGTTGCTTGGCTTCTCTCAATACTTCTGAAGATCTCTGACTCGCAAGTTCTAATTCTTTTTTACCACGCTCACCAGCAGCTAAGCCATCAGCAATTTGCTTTTGACGTTCTTCAATTGCACGCAATAATGGCGGCCACACAAATTTGATCGTAAACCATATAAATACCGAAAAGGCTACTGCTTGTGATATGAGTGTAAAATTAATATTCATAGCCAGCTTCGTGTAAGTTTCTTATTAAATACGGATGGGTATTATTGGATTACTGCCAATAGGGGATTACCAAAAGCAAATAGCATTGCCAAACCAACAGCAATAATGAATGAAGCATCCGTCAAACCTAATAATAAAAATACTTTACCTTGTAGGGTTGGAATCATTTCTGGCTGGCGTGCAGCACCCTCAAGAAATCGACTACACATGATTCCCACACCAATACATGCACCCGCTGCACCGAGCCCAATCATCAAACCAATCCCGATACCGGTGTAAGCTTGTATCATTGCGAGAAATTGTAAGTTTTCCATATTTCTTCCCTTCCTTAAAAAATTTATATAAAAAAATCTTGTATCTAATCTATTTAATGTGATTCATGTGCCATTGAAAGATAAACTACTGCCAGCATCATAAAGATAAATGCTTGCAGCGCAACTATAAGTATATGAAAAATTAACCATCCCACACTCAGAATCACGCTGAAAAAAGATCCCGTAACGCCAGTTGCAGCCCACATCCCTAGCAATAGAAAAATAATCTCTCCTGCATATATATTTCCGAAAAGTCGCAGAGAATGGGATAGTGGCTTAGACACATATTCAATCATGTTAAACAGCAAATTCAGCGGCCACAGAAGGGGATTTTTACCAAATGGTGTACAAAATAACTCATGTATCCAACCACCTAATCCTTTAACCTGAATGTTAAAGAATATCATTAGTAACCATATTGAAAGCGCTAATGCAAAAGTGGTGTTGACATCCGTGGTTGGAACACTGCGCCAATTATGCAATCCAAATACATGCTCATATATCCAAGCCATAATATCGATAGGCAAAAAATCCATCATATTAAGCAACAACACCCAAACGAAAATAGTTAATGCTGCTGGCGCTATAAATGTATGCCTATTTCCATGAAATGTATTTTTTACCTCGAAATCAACAAATTCAACGAGAAGCTCTACAAAAGCCTGTCGTTTAGTAGGCACGCCCGATGTTGCTCGACGAACGATTAACCACAAAAACCCCATTCCCAGTACACCGAGAATTACTGACATTACCAATGTATCCACATGCAATGTCCAAAAGGGCTCTTCTCCTACTGTTTTAGTTAAATTAGTAAGATGATGGGTTATATACGAGGTTGGAGTAAGCTCAAGATCTGATGCCATTATTGAATTATCTGTTATTTAATTTTGTCATTTAAATATCTTTAGAATCATTAGGCACAAATAAGGCCATGCTAAAGATAATTACTGTCATGATAAATACCCCGATAAACGCGGTCGGATTAATTTCTTTATACGCTGCAAATACAGTCCAAAGAGAAACTATGATTACAATGATTTTTACTGCTTCTGCTCTAAGAGCAGTGCGCATTGCCTCCCCAGCTGTATATCCTTTGTGACGTGAGACTATGAGCGCATAGACCGTAGAAGAAATTACACTAACCATTCCTCCAAGAAATCCTGAAATAGCACCATGTAACCCTAATACCCACCCAAATACTATCGTCATAAATGCTGTAAACAGTACTTGCCAGCGTATCACTACGTGTAGTGATCTATTTCTTATCCAAGGCATATAAATCATTACCCTCGCTTAGAACCGAAAAATATGCAGCTACACGCTTATATAAAAGAACGCGGATTCTACCTGCTTAGACCCTATCAGTCAACGCAGAATAATTCGATTTCTCGATATTTTTAGTACTATTAAGTGAAATAAACAGATATCATCTGATAAATCCCAGAATGATTAGCACAATAGATCGAGTATTCTTTGGTTTCAAGGAAATAAAAGAAGCATGTCATTAAAACGGACTTCCTCAAACGTCAAGATTAGTGACCCGCAATGCATTTTTTTCAATGAACTCTCTACGTGGCTCTACTATATCACCCATGAGCGTTGTAAAAATTTCATCAGTGAGAATGCTGTCTTCAATCTGAGCGCGCAATAAACAACGGTTAACAGGATCCATAGTGGTCTCCCATAATTGTTCCGGATTCATTTCACCTAATCCTTTGTAACGCTGAATATTTACTCCTTTTTTTGCTTCTTCCAATAACCAGTCAAGTGCTTCCTTGAATTCACTAACCGACTGCTTTTCCTCTCCGCGCTTGACTACAGCATGATCATCTATTAAGCCGCTAAGCACTTGTGCTGTTTTTTTTATTTGTGAGAAATCACTACTTTGTAGAAAGTCCTGATCAAGATAGCTGATCTGAACATTACCATGATATACGCGAGTTATCTTGAGTCGGAAATGTTCAAATACGTCATCGAATTCTGCGACGATTTCAACATCGTGTAGCAATGAAGTGAGCTTGGTTGCGCTATCCAATGCTGACATTTCATTACTTAAATCGATATCTGGTTGTTTTAGCAGAGCATACAATACAGTACCATCAATAAGACGACTCATGCGCTCAATCACTGCTTCCGCCAGCAAATACTCGCGAGCAATATTTGCCAGGGTTTCGCCAGCAAGAGGAGGCTTGTTTTCATGAGTATAAAGTTCAGCATTCGTTAATGCTAACCCAAGCATGTATTGTTTCAGTTCATAATCATCCTTGACATAACGTTCCTGTTTACCATATTTTATTTTGTAAAGCGGTGGCTGAGCAATATAGATATGACCCCGCTCGATCAATTCGGGCATTTGCCGGTAGAAAAATGTCAGTAACAGCGTGCGGATATGCGAACCGTCGACATCTGCGTCGGTCATGATAATAATACGATGATAACGTAGCTTGTCCGGATTATATTCATCCTTGCCAATACCTGTTCCGAGGGCTGTAATCAATGCAACGATTTCTTGGGAGGAAATCAGTTTGTCGAAGCGAGATTTTTCGACGTTCAGTATTTTACCCTTAAGCGGCATGATTGCTTGAAATTTCCGGTCACGTCCTTGTTTTGCTGAACCACCAGCAGAATCTCCCTCCACCAGATAGAGCTCACAAAGCGCTGGATCTTTCTCCTGGCAATCAGCAAGCTTTCCAGGCAATCCCATACTATCTAACACCCCTTTCCGCCGAGTTAATTCTCGTGCTTTTCTGGCAGCTTCACGGGCTCTCGCTGCATCGATGATCTTGTTACAGATTGTTTTAGCATCATTCGGGCATTCCAGCAAAAACTCCGACAGTTTTTGTGCCACGACTTCCTCTACGACCGGACGTACTTCAGATGACACCAGTTTCTCTTTCGTTTGTGAAGAAAACTTAGGTTCGAATAACTTAACTGATAATACACAAGTCAAGCCTTCACGCATATCATCGCTTGTGGTGTCAACCTTGGCTTTCTTAGCCAATTCGTTTTTTTCAATATAGCTATTAAGTGTACGTGTCATCGCAGCACGTAAACCGGTCAGGTGAGTGCCACCATCCTTTTGAGGAATATTATTGGTAAAACACAAAACTTGTTCGGTGTAGCTATCATTCCATTGCATCGAGACTTCCACCGTAATATTATCCTTCATCCCTTTGGCATAAAAGATGGCTGGATGCAAGACCGTTTTGGTTCGATTGATGTATTCGACAAAATTACGAATGCCACCTGCAAAAGCAAATACTTCCTCCTTGTTGTTACGTAGATCAATCAGTTTGATTTTGATGCCATTATTGAGAAAAGAAAGCTCACGTAATCGCTTTGCGAAGATGTCGTAATGAAAAGTTATATCACTAAAAATTTCCTTATTTGCCAAGAAATGAACTTCAGTTCCGTGCTTTTCAGTTTCTCCGGTGACCGTAAGAGGTGAAAGCGGCACACCTTCACGAAATTCTATATGATGGATTTTCCCTTCACGGCGAATTGTCAGGCGTAACCACTCAGATAGTGCATTCACTACCGATATGCCGACACCATGTAATCCTCCTGATACTTTATAGGAATTGTCATCAAATTTTCCGCCCGCGTGTAATTCAGTCATCACGATTTCTGCAGCTGATCGTTTTAGTTCATCATCTCGCTTTATTCCAGTAGGAATACCTCTGCCATTGTCGTGCACGCTGGCAGAGTTATCAGGATGGATGATCACAGTGATTTCGTCACAGTAGCCTGCCAATGCTTCATCGATCGCATTGTCGACAACCTCAAATACCATGTGGTGTAACCCGGTGCCGTCACTGGTATCGCCGATATACATACCAGGGCGTTTACGAACAGCATCAAGTCCCTTCAGAATTTTGATGCTATCTGAATCATATTCACGAGATTTGTTGAGAGGTTTTTCGCTCATTATGCTTAATCACTTTTAATAATACTTGTTGAAGAAGTTTTTGCCGAATAATTTCGAAATTTTCTATAGCCGCATCGGCATTACGACATATTTAAAATGCTTATTCTCTGGAATGGTAATTAAAGTACTGCTATTAGCATTTTCAAAAGCACATTGAACGCTATCACTATTAAGATTGTTCAGCACGTCCAATAGATAAGTAATATTAAAACTGATATCAATAGTATCCTGGTTATATTCGATTTCGAGATTATCTTGAGCTTCTTCTTGTTCACTATTCTTGCAAACAATACTCAATGTGTCGTTTGAAATAATCAGTCTTACACCACGAAACTTTTCGCTTGCATTGGAGAGGATGGCAACCCGTTGCAATCCTTGCAGAAAATTCAGGCGATTTATATTGAATTGCTTAGTGTTATTTTCAGGAATAGCACGATTGAAATCGGGGAATTTCCCTTCAATAACCTTGGAAAGCAATACAGTATCAGAAAAGGTGAAGCGCACTTTTTTTTGAAAGATTTCTATAACAACAGGTTTTTCACTATCAGCAAGTAACTTTGAAAGTTCTAACACCGTTTTTCGAGGGATGATTATTTCCTTTCTCTCCCATTGGTTTTCTAATTCAATAGAAGCATAACCAAGGCGGTGACCATCGGTGGCGATCACTTTTAGGCATTTTCCTTCGACTAACAGTAATAAACCATTTAGATAATAACGAATATCCTGTTGCGCCATTGCATATTGGACCAAGTACAGAAGATTTTTAAATTCTCGTTGTTGAAGTGCCAGAGTGATCTCAGGCGCGTCTTCTTTAACCATTCTTGGAAAATCTTCTTCAGGAAGTATTTGCAGACTGAAGCAGCTTTTTCCTGCGTTTATTTGTAACCGGTTTTCGCGTTTTGTTAAGGTAACTTCAGTATTGGGAGGAAAAGTACGCAGTATATCTAACAGTTTTTTTGCTGAAACGGTGACTGCACAGAACTCCTGGGTGACTAATTTCTCGGTTCCTTGTGGCGTCGAATAAGTTTCAATTTCTATTTCAAGATCAGTAGTTACAAAAATGATTTTTCCATTCTCTTCCTTGATAAGCACGTTTGAAAGTATAGGCAGGGTATGACGCCGTTCAACAATACCACTGACTGCTTGCAAGGGTTTGAGTAAAAGATCCCGGTCAGTTTTTATTAAATTCATATTTTAAACTTTGATAATAGTATATAAATGTAGGCTAATTCCGGTATATCTCTAAAAATAGATTAAATATCAATCAGCTAAATAAAATTTCTGACCGGTATAAGATGAGGATTTTACTTGGATAATTTGTGGATAAAATCAAAAGCTTAATTTTGTGGCTTGTTATCCACAAATTATCCAGATTTTTCTCACAAATGTCGGCCTTAACCGCGAAGGATGTGTAATAAGGCATTGTAATCACGACTTACGGTAGGATCAGAAGCTCGTAATTCTGTAATTTTCCGGTGGGCATGCAATACAGTCGTATGGTCCCTTCCGCCAAAAGCTTCACCAATATCCGGCAAGCTTAATTGCGTAAGTTCTTTAGCAACAGCCATGGCAATCTGCCTAGGTCTTGCCACGATACGTGTACGTTTTTTAGAGTACATTTCAGCTACTTTGATTTTGTAGTAATCAGCAACGGTTTTTTGAATATTCTCGATGGAAATTTGCCGATTCTGGACAGCTAACAAATCCTTCAATGCTTCTTTTGCCAGCTCCAGGGATATAGGCTGGCCTATAAAGCGGGAATAAGCCAGTATTCGCTTCAGGGCACCTTCCAGTTCACGAACATTCGAGCGGATATGTTTTGCAACAAAAAAGGCGACATTTTCATCTAAAGCGATTTTTTCTATTGATGCCTTTTTTAATAGAATAGCCACACGCATTTCTAGTTCTGGCGGCTCAACCGCAACCGTTAGACCCCAGCCAAATCTTGATACGAGACGTTCCTCTAGCCCCGAAATTTCTTTTGGATAGCTATCACAGGTGATGATGACTTGTTTATGGGCTTCGACGAGTGTATTGAAAGCATAGAAAAATTCTTCTTGTGTGCGATTCTTGCCGCCAAAAAATTGCACATCATCGACAAGTAAAACATCTAGCGAGTGATAATACAGCTTGAATTTATCAAATGATTTATGCTGGTAGGCGCTGACTACATCAGAAACATATTTTTCGGCATGAACGTAGCGTACCTTTGCTTCGGGATCGTTTGCTAAAACATAATTGCCAATAGCTTGAATTAAATGCGTTTTACCTAAACCAACGCCACCATAGATGAATAAAGGGTTGTATGCGATTCCGGGGCGTTCAGCAACCTGAATTGCACCTGCGCGGGCAAGTTGGTTAGCTTTGCCGGTAACAAAGCTATCAAAAGTAAAATTTGGATTAAGATGACTGGCGTTTCTTTTTTTGGATGCAGGCTTGGTAGCAATGGTTTGGACAGAACGGTTGCTTACACTTACATTGTGTAAGTTTTCATCATTAGAGGTTTTTGCTTCAGCTGTGTTTCCAAGTATTAATTGAAAGTGAATTTTCTTGGAAAAATGTTGCTGAGCCATTACCTCAATATGAGGTATAAAATTGTCTTTAACCCACTGCAGCACGAATCCATTTGGCGCAATCAATACTGGTTGATCGTCACAACCCTTGGAAGTGTCTAATTGTAATGGTTTAATCCAGGTATTAAATTGCTGAGCATTGAGCTCTTTCTTGAAGTGCTTAAGACAGGAGTACCAGAAAGTTTCTATTGCCTGCATAGGTGGAAGACTCTAGTTAATCTGAAATTTATTTTAAACTGCAATTTTTCCATGGAGTATTCTACACTGTTGTTTGAAGGCGCGCCGAAACCTCATTTCTAATGATCAATAACAGATTGATCATTAGAAATAAAATCAGGGTATTTCCACTTATGAAGACGAAGATGAATACCAGATTTTGGGAAGGTCGCTGTTTTGTAGATAACAATAGTATAATAAGGGCCATTGATTTAGTTTTTTCATGTGGCAACCAGTTTGCTTCCCCTGTTATCAATACCTTGTTGATCAAAAACGAAACTGCTTCTCGAGTCTTGCTGCCAGTGCTCATGACAGCTAAACGAAATTCTGATTCAAGAAAACATATAAGGAATAGTTGATGAGCTTGGATACCAGCCTAATATCAACATCCTTACAACCTGCCATCCATGTACAGGGACTGGGTAAATGTTATCAGCTATACGCGCAACCTAAAGATCGTCTAAAGCAGTTCCTATGGCGGGGAAGACGCCAGTATTTCCGGGAATTATGGGCACTACAAAAAATCAATCTGGAGATAATGCCGGGCGAAGTAATAGGAATCATTGGTCGCAACGGTTCGGGTAAATCAACTCTGTTACAGCTCATCTGCGGTACATTAACGCCAACCTGTGGCGAGGTACGGGTAAATGGGCGTTTGGCAGCCTTGCTGGAGCTAGGGGCTGGATTCAATTCAGAATTTACGGGACGCGAAAATATCTGGTTGAATGCTGCCATTATAGGGTTGACCCAAGAAGAAATCGCAGATCGGATTGAACAAATTATCGATTTTTCAGAAATCAGGGATTTTATTGATCAGCCGGTCAAAACCTATTCGAGTGGAATGTATGTGCGATTGGCGTTTTCAGTAGCAGTGAGCATTGATCCTGACATTCTGATCATTGATGAAGCGCTGTCAGTCGGAGATGGTTCATTTGCACGGAAGTCGTTTAATCGCATCATGCAGTTGAAGGAAAGTGGCAAGACGATCTTGTTTTGTTCCCATTCTCTTTTTCAAATCGAGTCGTTGTGTTCTCGGGTGCTTTGGATCAATCAGGGCAAGCTTATGGCAGAAGGAGATGCAAAGAACGTCGTGTCAGCTTATCAGACGTTTTTAGACAGAAGCGTGCTGGATACAACCGAGCAAGCTTCTGCCCCTGAAGAGGAGGCTGTGTCGGCTAATTTGCCCCGTACTGGCGGATATGTATACGGGCATGCGCGTCTAGATGAAATAGATATTCAGATAGATGGGGGAACGGACAGTAACGCTATAGTCAAAAGTGGTCAATCAACGGTTGAGGTGAAAGTATCGTTTGTTTCCGATCCCGCGGTTCCCTGCCCAACCGTTGCGGTTACCCTTCATGCCATGGATGGGCGGATGCTGACAAGCGCCGCTACCTGGGAAGATCATGTCACATTGCAGCGCACCCTGAATGGATCGGGGGAGATTAGTATTGTTTTTGAACAATTGCCTTTACTCAAAGGGGAGTATTTAATCAGCGTCTATTTGCTTTGCGAGCAGGGCATACACCTCTATGATTCAGCAAATGGTGTAGCTACCTTGCGTGTACAGCAGGAAGGCAGGCTACAAGGCTATTTCGCAGTACCGCATACATGGCAGGCCAATTAATGAAAAGTAATATTCTCCAGTTGGCACAGGCGTTGGTTTCAGATACATCTGAAACATCATTTACAAAAACTAACGATGGCATCGATTTGAAGCCTGAGGCAACATCCCCTTATAAAGATCTGACCTTTCCTCTCAATGTTTATGCGCAGGCTTTACTATTACAAGAAGGGCGAGTGGATTATCTGCATTACGGATTGTTTCAGGAGGATCAAGAAAATCTCGGGGCGGCGCAACAATATTCGACGGATTTGCTTTTGAGCCGCTTGCCTCCCGCGCCTTGCCGTATCTTGGAAGTAGAGGTGGGCTTGGGAACGATTTTTTCTTTATTCACCCAAAAAGGCTATCAGGTCCACGGTATCATCCAAGATGCTCAACAGATTGCACAGATACAGAAGCGTCTCGGTACCCAAGCACACGTGACCTGCCAGCGATTGCACGATTTTAAAGCACCTTCGGGCAGTTTTGATGTTCTGCTATTTCAGGAGTCCAGTCAAGGTATTGAGCCCTTGGTTATTTTTAACAAGGGGCTCGATTTGCTGCCTGATGGCGGGAGTTTGCTGATAGTCGACGAATTTGCCTTAAGTCGAGTCGAGACCGGTGCAGAGGGATTGCATCTGCTCAGTGATCTGCTGGCGTTAGCCAATCGCTTGGGATTTGAGTTGGTCGAGCAGCTAGACTTAGCTGATATGGCTGCGCCCATGCTGGCCTATTTGCTTCGTGTGACGATGCTTCATCGGGAACGATTGATGAATGATCTTTCCCTGAATGCTGAGAGCCTTGCGCAATTAGACGAATGTAATCGGAAACGCCAAGAAAAATATGCGTGCGGGCGATTGGGCTATGCATTGTTGCATTTCAGAAAAAAGTCCAACCCTACGTGGCGTTTGCGTTTGCTCGAAGAAAATCAGGCGCCTGACATGCTTGCTCTGTTTGAGCGGACTTTTGGTCATAGCATGTCATCTGCAATGTGGCAATGGAAATATGGCAGGGAGCGAGGCCGCGCCATAGGAGTATGGCGTCAAAACCAGTTGGTTGCGCATTATGGCGGGATGATCCGAAATATTCTGTTTTTCGGCGAACCTCGGATAGCAGTACAAATTGGCGATGTCATGGTGGATAGCAAAGAGCGGGGCGTGCTCACAAAAAGAGGTCCTTTTTTTCTTATGGCAGCTACCTTTCAGGAATATTATGTTGGCTATGGCAAATCCATTCTAACCGGTTATGGTTTTCCGAATGAACGTGCTATGCGAGTTGCAGAGCGCCTACGTTTGTATACGAATGTTGGATATATGTCGGAACTCGAATGGCCCGCGTTGAAAGGAACACCACGATGGCTGACGCGATTACAGGCGGTGGATAGCTCAAATATTGAGGAAGCCTGGATCATCGCAGCTATTGATGAATGTTGGCAGAAAATGGCGGGAGATTTAAGAGGAGCACTGGTTGGTGTGCGTGATTGGCATTATTTACGGTATCGTTATCTCGACCATCCTCATCAGCATTACCAGATCGTATTGATAATCAACCGTTTTGATGGAAAAAAACGAGGTTTGCTGGTAATGCGGCATGATCCGGAAAGTAGCGAAATCATGGATTTAGTTGCGCCATTACGAGAAATTCCACTATTAATAGTGCACGCAAGAAGACTTGCTAAAATCAATGGTCGCAGTAAAGTGTTTTGCCGCATTACGGAAAACTTTGCACCTTGTTTCATCGCCACCGGCGGCATAAGGAAAGAACTGGGAATGGCTATTCCTGCGCCTATCTGGAGTGATGCCCCAGCAGCAGAGATGCTACATAATCGCTGGTGGCTGATGAGTGGAGACACTGACTTTCGTTGATTAGGCTTGCTCCCAGATTAAATTTCTGAAACACGTTTATTTTTTTATTGTTAATGATACTCATAATTAGGTTTTGGCAGTGAAGCTATGAAAATTCTCATGGTTACGCGTGAATCCCAGGCTGATAAACGTTACGGCCTTGGGCGAAGTTTGATACCTTTGGTAGAGGAACTCAGACGGCAAGGTCATTCGGTTGGTTATCTCTGCCGGGAGGACTGTGGGCAGCGTAGCGAACATCTATTTAGAGGCCTCCACGCTGTGCTCATTCATTTATTCCAACGAATGTCTGGTGCAACCGAGGATACACCAGCTGTGTTGTGGGCTTTACTGGAGCGGCTCAATATGGGGCGTCTGGCTGCCAAGGTAGCGACTTGCCAAGGGTATACTCATGTTCATTGCCATGATCCCTGGATTGCCCTGGGCTTTAGGCTGTTTTGCCTTTTGCGTCTGAGTAGAAGAATATTTTGGGGTGTGACAGAACATGGCTTTGGTTGCTATGCCCAAGCAACTCACGAAGATGGTGGACGCCAGGGAACTACTATGATGTACAGATTCCGCCGACTGGAGGCGGCAATTCTCAGGCGTGCTGACTGGGTGATATCCCCCACTTTCAGCGGGATTAGACAGTTGGCACGCGACCTCTGCGTTTTTCCAATCCCCGCTAGTTGGCATGCTGTGCCACACGCCCGACCCAAAATTACGCACTACGGACGTGCTGAAGCTCGCCGGTCCTTGGGGTGGTCAGACGATTTCTTCTACGTCTTAGGAGTGGGACGGCTAGCTCCGTTGAAGCAATTCCCCATGCTAATTCAGGCTTGTGCCATGGCCGAGACACCGCGTCCGGTGAGACTCGTGATTTTAGGTGAGGGTGATACTAAATATCTGCACCATGTGGGGGTCGAAGCTGGATTGGGGCAGGAGATTATGTTCGGAATTACCGACGACATTGGTCTTTATCTTGCTGCGGCAGATGTTTACATAAGCACTTCATCCACAGAATCTTTTGGGATGGCTAATCTAGAAGCCTTGGTCGCGGGTATTCCGGCGGTATGTACTGCAGTGGGTGGCGTGCCTGAAGTTGTGGGCGCTGGAGCTTGGCTGGTATCGCCGGAGGTAGCAGCGGTAGGACAAGCTATTGAAACCTTGGCTAAGGATGATGCTTTGCGATCTTGGCTATCCAAATATAGTATGGAAAGAGGGGCAGGTTGGCCCGAGATTACGGAAATTGCACGACGCTATGAAGAAATTTATCGACAAGCTGAGAAAACCTAACTTAGCCGAATTGTCGCTATGCCCCCTGCCAACTCCCTTAATGATACCAGAAGGGCAGAGAGTGCTCGTCTTTGCTCCTCACCCCGATGATGAGGTACTAGGTTGTGGAGGAACTTTGGCACTGCTGCAGCAAGCAGGTTGCGAGGTGCGGGTGGTAGTGGTGACCGATGGTGGGGGAGCCGGCTTCATCTCTCATCCTGATACGACGATAAAGCGCAAAGCTGAATCCACAGAGGCTTTGAGCTTGCTTGGTATCAGTGCACCCCAATTTCTGGATCAGCCTGATGGACAGTTTGTGCCTAATAAGCATCTCGTTGTCGAGGTAACTAACTTGATCGTTTCAACTCGACCAGATTGGCTTTTTATTCCATCACCACTGGATTACCATCGTGATCATGTGAGCATTAGCGAATTTCTTTTAGGGTGCATCTGGAAAAGTGGATATTCGCCGCGAATTTTTCTCTATGAAATCTGGTGCCCATTACCGATTACTCGCGTGGTTAACATTAGTACGGTTATCTCTCTAAAAAAAGCAGCTCTTGCCTGCTATCGCATTCCCCAAAACCACAGGGATTACCAACTTGCTAATTTGAGCTTGGCGGCGTTCCGAGGATTGCTGGTGCAGGGAGCAGAAGCACCTGTTTTTGCCGAGGGCTTCGTCGAATTGGAGATTGCGCAAAGTGGTGGGCGCTTGCATCAGACACTGCTTAATTTGCGACTACAACTAGAATCATTGCTGGGATCATCCTAAAAGCTATTCTTAGGGTGATTGATGCTAAGAATTATGGAGCATCGCAATTTTTTGCGAACGGCTACCACCATTACCATGTAGATATTGGCCGTGGTGTGATCTATTTCAAGAAACAAGCAATTTCAAAGTATGCATTGCCACTTGCTCATTGTGATTACCTCTTCGCCAGTATTGGGCTGGCCAGCTATCTTGGCCTTTATCTTTCTAAAAAGAAAGGACCTAACTATGCGGAAGTATTTGTCGAAGCCGAAAAGAGGGCAATAAAATTATAATTGAGAGAATAGTAAAATCTTAATGCAAGTTAATTAGTTCAAGTAAAACACCCCCGGCAGTTTTTGCCAATCATCTTATGCACATGATTAATCGCCAGTTTTCCCGTAAGGTACTAAGATACTACCGAACCTATGGCTTGCAAGCGACAATAAGACGTATAGTTGCTGAGACGCTCAATTGGGTGCGTCGGTCCTTTGGTCAAGCACAAGCGTCGTATTATCCTAAATTTGATCGGCGCCTACTGATAGCCAAGATCGAAGATCCGGAAATCAAACTAATTATTTTCGATATCTTCGATACGCTTGTCACACGTCCTCTCCTAGATCCAGAAAACACCAAACGATGGGTTGCCCGACGTTTAAATTCTGAACGCTACCCGGAGCGTCGACATGCAGCAGAAGCGTCTTTGCGCACGGAAGCTAAGCGAGATGTCAGTTTGGCTGAAATTTGTGCTGAATATGTTCGCCTGTTTGGCAATGCGGAGGGTGAAGCAGCCTATTTGCAGGCACTGGAAGAGTCGGTGGAGCTAGCCCTGGCTTTGCCACTGCCGAATATGCTCGAGATGATAGATTTGGCAAAGCGAGCCGGTAAGCGAGTTGTCCTAGCGAGTGATATGTTTCTGTCAGAAGATATTTTGCGACAGATATTGGGAAAGTGTGGTGTAGACAGCTATGATGCTCTCTACCTTTCGTCGAGGGTGGGTAAACGTAAATCTACCGGGGCGCTTTATCATCACATCATGGAAAGCGAAGGTGTTCTCTGGGATCAGATCGTTATGATTGGGGATCATCCACTTTCGGATCAGCTTATACCAAAACAGCTCGGTTTACATGTTATTCCTCTGGAGAGCCCTTTGGCGGTGGCAAGCTATTTTCCACGTTTGAAAGGGTGGGTGGAAAAAATCAAATTTGGCGGCTTGCCGACCGATGAGCTGGTGTTAGGCAATATCGTGCGTACTTTCTTTCAAGTACAAGCTGACGAGTTTGTGTTAGACCGTGCATCACTTACCCAGCGCGGGCGCTATGGCATTGGTTACGCTATTATGGGACCGTTGTTAGCAGCATTCAGTGAATGGTTGTCAGTGCAAGCCAGGGCTGATGGAATTGATCGATTGTATTTTCTCGCTCGAGAAGGTCAATTGATGAAAGATGTATACGATGTGCTGACCACCGGTCTTGATACACCTCAGTCAGAATACCTTGTGTTATCAAGGCGAGCCATTTCTGTTGCTATGATCCGCTCACGTGAAGATATCCTTGCAATTGCGAGTACGGATTATCAGGCAAATTCATTAGCCGAATATTTACTCCGTCGCTTTGGCTTGGATTTGAATGAAGCTGTGCTGGCAAAACTGCATCGCCAAGAAATTTGGTTGCCTGAACGTCGGGTCGAAATTCATGCTGGTCAGATCGATGAAGCTCTTATAGCAGTGCTGGATGCATTGGCAGACGATATTTATGATAGAGCAACTATGGAGCGGGACCCAATGTTGTCCTACTTGCGACAGGCTGGCCTGATGGAAGGTAAGGTTGCGCTGGTCGATGTAGGCTATGCTGGTACCATCCAGGGTAGGTTATGTGAATTACTGGAGCGAAAAATTCAAGGCTACTACATGGTAACGCGGGCTGCCTCTGCCAGTGTCCGTGCGCGCCACGGCGTGCGCCTTGCTGCTTGTTTTGGAGAAGAGTTAGCCATACCCGATGAATCTCCCCTGCTGCGCTATAACGTTCCCTTGGAAATGCTGATGGGATCCGATGATCCACAAATCAGTTATTATCGCTATCAGAATGATCAGAATGTAGTGGGGGTCTACGCCCCTTTGAGTGAGGACGAAAAAGCTTCAATCCCCTTGCGCCGCGAACTGCGGGCAGGAGCATTGGCTTTCGCACGCGATTACCGGGCTATGAAAGATGCTAAGCTGGGTGAGCTTCGTATTGATCCAAAAATGGCGGTCGAGCTTTTCCGCGACTTCTGGGAAGGTGCTTCTGCGTCAGAACGTGCTCAAATCGTAAGTATTGCCGCTGACGATCACTATTGTGGCATGGGGATCGTGCATTTTGCGACGTTCCTGCCGCGCTGATCTAGTTAATGACCTCTGAAAAAACCTGCTTCTTGGAAAGAAACGGGTTCCTGCCGAATTGCAAAAAATGGGAAACGAGCTCAGCAGCTGCCTTGCAATATGTTGGTAAACACAATCCATGTGAAAAGTTCGCAAAAAAATAGTAGTTTTTGAATTGCTCCTTGCGATTCCCATCCCACTATTCTCGTTTCTTCCTCATAACTTCAATAGTTGAGGATGTTTCAAAAACAACCACTGAGAATTAAGTTGATTTCCCTTTCACTTGCATGGACAATTGTTTGCGAAAGCTCTCCATCTGTGCAAGTAATGCATCAGGGGGAGCTTGATCGAGTACCAAGCCATAACAATAGTTTGCCGCAGCTTCAGCAGGTGCACCCAGATTGAAGCAGCATAGCGGCACTTCACAAGCGATTAACTCGTGTGCGACGTAGGAGAACGTTTCAGGGCAAATTGATGGGAACAAGAAAATATTTGCACCCGACTTTTCAATAAGAGAAGGCAACATAGCTCGTTCATAGCGCCCTGTCACATTTAGACAAGCTGCAGAAAAATTGGGAATGAGCGTGCCGATTACCGTCACCCGGAAGGGCAAAAGGCGAGAATCGATTTCCTCGCACAGCTGCTTGACAATATTCCAACCCTTATGCCAGGCAATCGATCCGACAATACCAATATGAAGGGGTTTATCGAGATCGACCGCAATGGGGTGATGGTGAAACTGCTTCATCGAATGAGGTTGAACGATGATCTTTTCTACATATTCCGGATAGATGCGAGCGAAAAGATCGCGGGTACTATTAGAAAAAACAATAATATCATCTACTACTGCTAACGCCTTTGCCCAAGCCATGCGCCACTCACTAATTGACTGGGCGCCAATAGGAAAATCCATATGCAATTGGTTAAAGCACCGATTACAAGTCGTGATATCGGGCAGTCCGCAGAAATTCCTTTCTCTGTCGATAAGAAATAGGCTGGGGCAAAGCATGAAGAAGTCATGCAGAGCAATCCTTAGGGGAGCTTCATTCATGAAGGTTGGCTCATTTGCCAGCCAATGCAGAAAATCCATCGGACGGCGAAAAGAATAAAGATTGTTAATTAACACGCTTTCAGGCTGAATGCCGGCGAGGACTCGACCCCATGCACTGTAGTCACTGAAATTCAAAGTAAAACGCTCATCAGGTGACAACCATTCAGCGCGCAATTCACCGGTACGGAAATCGTCGAGCAAGTGTAGTACGGGTATTCCTGCCGTAAGGGTATTATCGATTAATTCGTGACTGTAAGCGTATGCTCCACCCTCGATCACATTGTCGATCACCACCAAGGGGCGACGATCAGCTTGTTGCGCCAGGACCATGAGATGCATGAAGTCGCGCAGCGGGCGGATCGGGTCGCGCCGGATGAAATCCTCGTAATATTCGAATAGTCCCGGATGGCGTTCTCGTAAAATCGTTTTATTCCGATTTGCGAGCGCCTGGCGTTCCTGTGACGAGAATGAGCCGCCATGTTTGTGATGGATGAACAGATTGGGCGCTAGCACATGATGGTAGCCCAATTTGCTGGCCCTTTGACACCAATCATTTTCTTCGCCATATCCCTTGCCAAACGCTGGGTCGAATAGGCCGATACGCTTTGCAATTTCCAGTCGAATCGCCATGCAGAAGCCGACTCCGGTGGAAATTTCAATAGTTTCAACATCCTTAAGGCGGGCGAAGACCTTATCCACCGCTACTGCTGTCATCCTTATGGGAAGCGGGTTGTCGACAAAAAAATGAGGAAAACTGCAGATCGTTCCTGCATTTGTAAAAGGAGTGACACTGGCTGTTTGCGGATTGGCGAGAATAGGTGCAAATAGACGCTCCAGCCAGAATGGAGGAACTTGCACATCGGAATTGAGTAAGACGAAATCATGCTGGACGTATTCAAAGAGGCGATTTACTGTACCCACAAAACCCAGATTACTTGTATTTCGCAACAAGACGGTTTCGGGAAGATCTTGCAAACGTTGCTCAAGCCAAGGCCACACACGCTCGTCTGTGCTTGCATCATCACATATGAGTAAGCGAAAGGGAGTACTCGCCGCGCGCTCGAGACCATCGAACAGTGATTCAAGAAATTCAAATCCATTGAAGATCGGAACCACGATATCAACGTTCATCGGGAGAGGTGAGAATTTCGGGGGTTCGTGATACATAGAGGGTGTAGCAGCGATCGGTAATAGGGGCATTTTGAGCGATGCCTCTGCACTCTGAGCAGAAAGAGATAGCTTGCGCCGAGCAGGTGCTAGCTGCCCTGTTAAAAGCCAGCCAATTACCTGCAAACGCCAGCGCCAGTCTAGTAAGTAAAATCCGTGCAAAGCCCGCTTGGCTTGCCGTGCTACAGTGGCAGTTCTACGTAAGGGACGGGTCAAGCGCCACGAAGAAGAATTTTCATAAAGTTCGATCGATGCAGCATGGGCCTGCTGGGCTTCACTCAACAGGCGCTTCAAGTCCTTCACCTGGAATGCCAAGTGATCGTTATTCGATGCAGCATGGGCTTGCTGGGCTTCATTCAAGAGGCGCTTCAAGTCCTTCACCTGGAATTCTAAGTAATCGTTATTAGCCTGGAGCTCCTGAAGTTTGGGCCAAGCGCGTGCCCGTCTGACCACGTTATAAAAAATGGTGGCATCCATGCGAGATTGCCACTTTGCACATACGCTGCGCTCGGCTGCCTTGGCGTGTTCCGGATCGCCGGTCAAAGCGAATCCACTTCCTCCACCGATACGATAAATTGCTGTTATTTGATCTACAAAGGTGAATTCACCATATTGGGCAACCTGTATCCAGAAATCCCAATCCTCGCACAAATCCAATGTCTCGTCGAAGCGTACTTCTGCCGCACGCACTCGGCTCCGGAATAGTACAGCATGGATCGGTAAGAAATTGTTGAGGTAAAGAGAAAGAGTATCAAACGGAGTGGCGAATTCATGCAGCAAATGCCCATCTAGATTCTCGGCGCGGACACGTGAATAAGCCGCAATAGCATTTGGATGAGAGGACAAAGCTGTTACGAGATTCGCCACATGCTCAGGGAACAGTAAATCATCATCGTCCAGAAAACCCAATAGATCACCATTTGCTGCATCCAGGCCTGCATTAGCTGCAGCACTGCGTCCTAGCTGATTTCCAGCTTGATTGATCAGGCGAAGAGGAAAGCGACCACAACTTGGGCCAAGATCGGTATGATTACCTCCTTTAGCATTGACCACAATTACTTCGATATGCGGGTAAGTTTGGATCGCCACCGAATCAAGCGAGGCGCTGAGTGTTGGGCGATCGATACTGCGGATGATAAGAGTCACCCTCGGGAAACTTTCTGGGCAGGGAGTGTTCATGAGGTATTAACGAGCAGATTGACTAGATTCGGATTGAAATACAATATTTCAAAAATAGAATAACCTGATACGTGACCAGGCTAGATTTAATGGATTCTTGACTTAATGGGATCATTATACGCAACATAATCAAACTTTGGCGCTGGCTGTGCTTAACCCGGTCGATCAAGTTGTGATCGATTAAATCTGCCTTCGCTGAAGTTATTCGTCAGAGCATTGGTAAGAAATCAGTTAAGTCAGAAATCCTTATGAAAAATAATGTTATTCGATATATTATGCGCTTGTGAGCAGTAGAAAGAGACTCAAGCGATACAATTCAATAATGAATATTATTCGGAAATGGTACTGTTTTTTTGATGATGTATTGATGTCAATTGTATCCCCTCTGTTATTCAACTTGACTTAATCGACTAAAGATATTTTTCTCTTTTTAGAATATAAAGATTGAGTAGATTGAATATTTCC
>CAZKPL010000028.1:0-33864 GCA_964554625.1 uncultured Nitrosomonas sp.
TCCTGCAACGCCAGCACCTGATTTTGCTTGAAAAAAACTATCGTTGCCGTTTCGGTGAAATCGATCTGATCATGCGTGATGGCGCAACGTTGGTTTTTGTCGAAGTCAGAATGCGATCAAGCAATTGGTTTGGCGGCGCTGCAGCCAGTATTACAACGGCCAAGCAAGCCAAACTTATCCGCGCTGCCCGGCACTACCTGTCTGGACTTAATACCCTCCCTCCCTGCCGGTTCGATGCGGTGCTGCTGACGGGCCATCATAGTCAGGAGATAGAATGGATTAAGGATGCATTTGGCGAATAAGTTACAAATTAATGCTGCGCCCGCCATCCACTGCAATAATCTGACCGGTAACAAACGGCGCATCGGCAATCAGGAAATGCACGGCTTTGGCAATATCCTCAGGTTCTCCCATACGCTTGAGCAACGTCCTGTCTATGATCTCCTTGCGCAGCGATTTATCGATCCATTCCTCATGCTCTGGCCACAAAATAGGGCCTGGAGATACACCATTGACACGAATGAACGGCGCCAGCTCCAATGCGAGTGATCGGGTAAGCGCAGCCAGTCCGCCCTTGGCTACATTATAGATCACATAATTTTTCAGAGGCTGTTCCACGTGAATATCCACGATATTGACAATACAGCCATGGCGCTTTCCCAGATAAGGTACCGCTGCCTGCGATAAAAACAAGGGTGCCTTAAGATTGCTGCCCATCAAATCCACCCAAGCTTGTTCAGTAAGTTGGCCGATCGGTGTAGGGAAAAAGCTCGAAGCATTGTTCACCAAGGCATCCAGTTTACCGAATCGCCGTACGGTCTCCTCAATCAAGTCTGGTAGCCGATCAATATCCAGCAGATCGGCTTGAATCAGCGCAACCGAGTCGGGGCGCGTTTGTTCGAGGGTTTGTCGTAACATTTGCGCGTCATTCTGTGAAGAGCGGTAATGCACCATCAGATTCGCACCCTGGGCATGCAGCTTGCAGCAAATGGCCGCTCCGACGCGCTTAGCTCCACCTGTGACCAGAATAACTTTATTTTTCACAGTCATCTGCTTTTCCCCTTTTACATACGCTACACTTAGCTATTACCTTTTTTCACAATCTACCATAAAACTGCTTCACTCTAGATGTCTACCGTTACTTTACCTACCCCCAGTGGAACCGCGCTCCAGTATAGCCATGCATTACAAAATGTGATTCGCGCAAAAATCAATGCTGCAGGTGGCTGGATTTCCTTTGCCGATTTTATGGAGTCGGTGCTCTACATGCCTGGTATGGGTTACTACAGTGCTGGCGCAGCCAAATTCGGTCATGCTGGGGATTTTGTCACGGCGCCGGAAATATCTTCATTATTTGGCAAAGCTATTGCGCGGCAGGTTGTTCAAGTATTCAAGCTGATCGGTCACAACGATATTCTGGAGTTTGGCGCAGGATCCGGCAAGCTGGCGCTCGATTTGCTGCTTGAACTGGAACAGCTTGATTGTCTACCCAAACGATACTTCATCCTCGAAGTCAGTGCTGATTTACAGCAGCGACAACGCGAATTATTCGAAAAATACGCGTCACATCTTGCTTCATCCATTCATTGGCTAACCTGTCTTCCGAATGAATTTAACGGCCTCATCCTGGCCAATGAAGTGCTCGATGCCATGCCAGTCCATCTGGTGGTATGGCAAAATCGTCATCTTTACGAGAGGGGAGTTAGCTACAATCAGCAAGCTTTTGAATGGCAGGAGCGCCCTTTGATTGGCGGAGAGCTGTTTGAAATTGCCCAGGAATTACTACCATTTAGAGATACAGTGGATCACGATTCATTCCGCTACACCAGCGAGATCAGCTTGGCCACTCGGCATTTCATGCGCAGTCTGGCGCAGACACTCCGCCAAGGGGTAATTCTGCTAATTGACTATGGATTTGGGCAAAGCGAGTATTATCACCCTCAACGCAATCAGGGAACGTTGATGTGTCATTACCGCCACCATGCGCACGATGATCCCTTCTATCTACCAGGATTGCAGGATATCACCAGCCACGTTGACTTTAGCGCAATCAACCGGGTTGCGCTGAATAGTGATCTCCAGCTACTTGGCTACACCAACCAAGCGCACTTCTTGATCAACTGCGGCATCACTGAGATTTTATCTCGTATACCCGCGGACAATATCCATCAATATTTGCCATTGGCCAATCAATTACAAAGATTGGTCAGTCCCGCTGAAATGGGTGAATTATTCAAGGTAATCGCCTTTGGCAGGCAGATTGATCAATCACTCATGGGATTTAGCCGCGGTGACAAAAGCCGGTTATTATAAAAAATCAATATTGGGGCGAGAATGCGCCACCCAGCTCGGTATCAGCATGTTTCACCACTGACAGGAGCGTGGCACAGGCCGCACGCATGCTCGGGGCAAGACGCAGCAAAGTGGTTACATTAACAGACCGGCGAAGGAGCAAAGTCAGCAAATGCAGCGTATTGACACTACCATCAGGATAGACCGCACCCAATAAGTTCGGTGGCGGTGAAAATTCGACGGGATCAGTAATGGCGCGCACCGCTACAAATGGAATACCCGCATTGGCCGCAATCTCGGCAATAGCCCCACTTTCCATATCCACCGCACATGCGCCACTTTTTGCTGAAAACTCCCGCTTCTCGGCTTCCGAAGTCAAAACCTGATGGCTAGTAGCCAATATGCCCCCAGCAACCTTCACATGCTTAGGCAGATGATGCATGATGCGTGCACGCCATTCCAGGGCGACAGGATGCAAATATTCCGCATGAATACATTCAGGGAGGACAAGGTCACCGGGGCGCAAAGTCTCATCCAGCGCACCGGCTACACCAAAGCTCATGAGCGCCGATACGCCTCTATCGCGCAACCCAGCTGCTGCTTGCCGGGCGGCATCGTTTCCCATACCACATACCCAGATTGCTGTACCTTCCCTGAGGCGCACCATTTCGTTAAAAGGTAACCTGCGCGGCGTGATACATTTCGCTTCCAGGCGCATTGCGGTGACAATACCTACCAGACTCACTAAGCTTGCCTCCTAGTCAGCGCACGATATCGTATCAACGCCCACAGCGGGAAATATTTTGAATAACCGTGATATTTTAGATAAAACACCCGTGGAAAGCCAGGTGCCGTAAACCATGGTTCATACCATAATCCATCAGCGCTCTGTGTCTCCATCAAATATTTGATCCCTTTCTGCACAGCCTCGCTGCTTACCTCCCCAGCGGCCATCAGTCCGAGTAATGCCCACGCAGTCTGGAATGAAGTGCTCTGCTCGAACTGTCCAGCTCGCTCGGGATCGAAATACGTATCATTGGTTTCACCCCAGCCACCATCATCACGTTGAACGGACTTCAACCACTGAACCGCGCGGCGTATAGCCAAATGCTCCCTATCGACGCTGGCGAGTCGCATGGCTTCCAGCACAGACCAGGTGCCATAAATATAATTGCTCCCCCATCGCCCAAACCAGGCGCCATTGGGTTCCTGTTCTCTAAATAAATAAGCCAGTCCGCGCTCTACTGCTTGCTTATACCGCTGATCGCCATGCATGGCCAGAAAACCGGTACAGCGAGCAGTCACATCACTGGAAGGAGGATCAAGCAAAGCACCGTGATCGGCAAAAGGAACTTCGTTCAGATAATAATAAGTATTATCAATGTCGAAAGCAGCAAACCCACCATTACTTGATTGCATGCCCGCCAACCACTCTGCTGCACGCGTCTTACTTACTTGATAGTCAACATGATTCGCCTGATGTAATGCCCAGGCTACTGCCGCAGTATCATCCAGATCCGGGTAATGCGGGTTCGCATACTGAAATGCCCAGCCACCGCCTGGCAAATCTGGACGGCTCTCGCGCCAGTCTCCAGGTGCATCGAGTATTTGATTAGGAATGAGCCAATCAAGAGCGCGTCGAATGGGCTGCTGATCTGCATCCCGATCTTCCTGCAAGGCAAGGCAGGTCAAAACGGTGTCCCAAACTGGTGATGTGCAAGGCTGGCACCATGCGCGTTCACCTTCATCGACCAGCAAACCCCGAAGCGCCAAGCGACATTGCTGGCGATAGGGATGATCATAATCGTAGCCGATCAGCGCCAATGCTTCATAGGCATTGACCATGGCAGGAAAAATTGCCCCTAGACCACATTCTCCATTGAGCCGCTCGATTACCCATTGCTCTGCACGACGTAAAGCCCTGTTTCGTATAAAGGATGGAATCAGGGGTTCAAGTTTTGCGCCAAGACGTTCAAAATACAAAAAAAATCGATTAAGCGGAGTACGGACTGGAAAGTAGTTCCGCTCTTCTTCAGGCGGAATCGTGAATAACTCCCTAACATGGATATTCCTCGGGTTAGCCGCCTTGGCTTTCAGGGAACACAGAATAGAAAGCGGAATCATGACAGTACGCGACCAGTATGCCACTTTTCTGAGATGAAAAAGAAACCAGCGCGGGAATAAAATAATTTCTGCCGGAACAAACGGAACACCACGCCAGGGTATCTGGCCATACATGGCGAGCAATAATCGGGTAAATACATTGGCACGCGCCGCGCCACCGTGCGCCAGAATAGCAGACCGGGCACGCACCATATGCGGTGCATCGGGAGAATCCCCGACAAGCTTCAACGCATAGTAGGCCTTGACGCTGCAGCTTTGATCAAATGCGCCACCATAATAAAGCGCCCACCCTCCATGCGTCATATCTTGTTGTTCACGAATAAAGCGGGCCAGTTTATTTTCCAAGACAATATCCACTTCATCCATGAAATGCATCATCAGGATATATTCGGCAGGGATGGTACAATCTGCTTCCAAGGGAAAACACCAGTGACCATCTTCTTTTTGTAAAGTAAGCAGCGTGTTTCGTGCTGAAGAGATGGTATGACTCAACCTTGATGTATTAATTCCGTCTACAGTTGTATTGTTTGATTTCAACCATTGACCCATCAAAGCCGCCTTTTTTATGCTTATAAAGTCAAAGATCTGTTGTGACATTCTAGACATGGATATTAGAACCTATATTCAACATGTTGTAATAACTCTTTTATAAGAAATTCTTTTTGCTAACCAGCTTAAATACAAAACTCTGATAGCCGGTTGAGAATAACGAAATAGAAATAGTATTAGCCGCGACAATCAATCACTCGGGAAACTGATTTAGTCAAGATGGGTCCTCTATCTCTTCATTCTCCTCGTCGAGGAGAAGATCATTATAACGACCAGAAGGAGGGTTACCATCATGAATCAAAAATTCACGTTGCTGCAAATAGCCCTCGCGGACAAATAAATAGGGATCCAAAGCCGATTGATCACGAATTTTCATGGGTCCTGAAAGTCTTGCTCGCTTGTCTACCACTCTCAGAAAAAGAAGAGGAACCAGCGCAGGCCCACTGATCACATAACTTGCAAAGAACAATGCATCAGTGAAGAAACTAACCGGCAAATCAGCTATGTCCCGGCTATTGCTTGGCCCATAAACAGGGATAAAAATATAAGAACCACTGTTTAGACCCCAAACAGCCAATGTCTGCCCGAAATCCTCGTTATTTTCCTTAAAACCCATATGGCCCGCCATATCAGCAAGCCCAAACAAGCCAATAGTTGAATTGATCACAAAGCGCAGGCTATCCTCAAACCCCTGGCGTACTTTTCCCTGTAGAAAGGCATTCAATACCACATTGGGATAAGCAAGGTTTCGATAAAAATTCCCAATAGGCCGTTGTATAGCATGAGGAACATGCTCGATATAGACATCGGCTACAGGCTCCAAAATATTCCTGTCAATCACATCTGTAAACCAATAAGATTTACGATTAGTGGATTCATAAGGATCGCCCGCATCCATACCATATTCATTCTTTGGCACAGAAGTACAACCCGTACAGAGGACAGCTAGAAAAAATAACCATATCACTGCAAAATGACTTTGTCTCATATCCAGAAATAGATTTTTATCTTACTAAAGTATATGACCTTGACCTGGATAGCCGTCATTTAAATACCTTGCAAAAAAGAAGAATGGAACAGAATTCTATAGGCATGGATTATCAACTATTTTAGTTGTTGCGGTAAGGAGCGCGTCACGTACCCTTCTTTAACCAACCATGCAATCTGGTCGGCCAGCGCCTGTCGTATTGGAGTTTGCTTGAAACCCAATTCTTGCACGGCTTTATCGCTCTCAAAAACCATGGAGCGTGCTGCAAGTCTGACACCTGTCAATGGCGCCTGGGGAGGTTTACGAGTGATATAGTCAGCTATCAATTCAGAAAGCGCTCCCACAATTAAAGCTAGCCAGTAAGGAATGCGGAATTTTGGCATGGCTAATCCAGTGATTTCCTCAATCATTAACAGTAAATTGCCCAAGGTCAGATTCTCATTGCCCAGAATATAACGCTCTCCTGGACGACCATGCTGAGCTGCCAGAATATGTCCTCTGGCCACATCCCGTACATCCACCATATTAAATTTACAATCGAGATAAGCTGGTATTTTACAATTCAGAAAATCTAGAATCATGCGGGTGGGAGGAGTAATTCTACGATCTCCAGGGCCTATCGGTAATGTTGGAGAAACGATCACTACCGGCAACCCATTCTTTGCAGCCTTGAAAGCTGCTTGCTCCGCAAGAAATTTTGAACGGCAATAGGGACCAGGCATATCATTCAGTTCCCGCATGACCGATGAATCAATAGGGCGATCTCCTTGGCGCCCGCTAGTCAGGATCGACTCGGTAGAGGTATATACCAACACTTCCAGATCTGCTCGCGCTGCTTCCGACAATACAGTACATGTCCCTTCGTAATTCACCTGCCTGAACATACGCTTGTCTTGCGCCCATAAATTCGGATTTGCTGCCAGGTGATAGAGACGCTGCACACCTTTCAGGGCACGGCGTACCCTATCGGCATCGTTCACAGAGCCTTGTATCACTTCCACATCACTTGGTAGAGACACATCTGCAAGCTCTAATACTTTCACTGTTTCGCCTTGTTCCAGCAATTGCCTCACTAGATGTATTCCAATAAAACCTCCTCCCCCAGTAACAAGGGAACAACCACGATTTGACAAAACAACTCCTTTAAATCAGATACTAGACAAAATAGTGCAACTTCCATGACAAAACAGAAGTAATAAAGAAAGCTTAGCCAAATTTCCACTTTGGCTTTAACAAGCCGTTGAAAAACGTATTCGAGGCAACCGAACAAGGCAAAAACAGGCGGAAAAGCGGAGCTTATGCTCAATAAATGAGTATTTAAAGCCTGTTTTTAACACCGCATCGGCAATGCAGACAGTTTTTCAACGGTCTGTTAATACAATAATTGAATTCAGCCTATATCATGTCTGGCCTTATTTAAATTTGTCGCTCACCGTGGACGATCTCAACCAATTTTAAGGCTTGCAATTCCATCTCCATGACTAAAGCGTCTACTTTGGCGCGAAAATGCCGGTAAAAAATTATGCTCGGTATCGCCACAAGTATGCCAAACGCAGCATTATACAACGCTATAGATATACCATGGGCAAGTTGTGCCGGATTACTCCCAGTGGGTGCATTGGAACCAAAAATTTCGATCATGCCAATGAGTGTTCCGAATAACCCCATTAATGGACTCAAAGAGGCGATAGTTCCCAATGTCGTAAGGTAACGGTCAAGCTCATGTGCCACCCCACGGCCCACTTCTTCAATGGACTCTTTCATAATTTCACGTGAGTTGCCAACATTTCTGAGCCCTGCTACCAAAATACGCCCCAGCGGTGAGTTGTTCTGCAGGCGCGACAGCATTTCAGCGTTTATTCCCGTTCTACGATATTCCTGTAACACTCTTGGTAACAAATTCCGTGGAGCGACCTTGCTCAGCCGAAGGCTCCATAAGCGCTCACCGATAATAGCAACGGCAACGATAGAAGCAAAAATGATTGGCCATATCGGCCAACCGGCAGCTTGAATGATTGAAAACACGCGTTGTTCTCCCAGATAGATAGTGGCATTTAATCTATTCTGCAATTGCAGAATACTTTGTTCAACAGATCTGATAGCTTGCGAAAAATATAAGGGTATTAAACGATCAGTTCGATTGTTCAATATTGTCAAAATACAGATGCAAATCAGGCTGTAATGTAACGTGTCAATGTATTTTCGACAAGAAAATGCAGTTGTTTTTCTTGTTCACAATTTCTGTGGATAAGTTTGTGAATAAACTATGGATATAACGAATAAGTAGTCTTATTAAAACATTATTTTCTAACCTGCCTAATTCTTGATCTTGATAAAAATCATTTAATAACAATATATTATATTATGAGACTGTTTTCATGGGGATTTTTAGTATGCTAAAGAACAATCAGAAAAAATGTGGATTATTGTAAAATAGTCGAATGAATTTTTCCCTTCAACCTATTAGCTTTCAGTCAATATTAAGCGTGACTGAATTAAACCGCTGTACGAGGGAGATACTGGAGCATACTCTGCCGCTATTATGGGTATGCGGTGAAATTTCCAATCTTAAGCAATACCATTCTGGTCACTGGTATTTTTCTCTTAAGGATGCAAACGCCCAAGTACGCTGCGTCATGTTTCATCACAAAAATCAGTATCTGAGCTGGCAACCGGAAGACGGCATGCAAGTAGAGGTTCGCGCTTTGGCAACACTCTATGAAGCACGCGGTGAATTTCAGTTAACTGTTGAGAGCATTCGTCGTGCCGGACTAGGACTACTCTATGAAGCATTTGAACGGCTTAAGGCAAAACTGGAGCAAGCTGGATTATTTGATCCAGCTCACAAAAAGACACTTCCTGGTTTTCCCAGGCAAGTCGGCATCATTACCTCTCTCAACACCGCTGCACTACGCGATGTGTTAGCCACCTTGCGCCACCGCATGCCTTCATTACCGGTGATTATTTATCCTGTGCCCGTGCAAGGGGAGGGTGCCGCAACCAAAATAGCCACTGCGATCCAGTTAGCCATCAAACGAGCTGAATGTGATGTATTGATACTTTGCCGTGGTGGCGGATCAATTGAAGATCTATGGGCATTCAATGAGGAAATGGTCGCGCAAGCCATCTATGCTTGCTCAATTCCTATCGTAACGGGTATTGGGCATGAAACCGACTTTACTATTGCTGATTTCGTCGCTGATATTCGCGCACCCACCCCTACAGGCGCCGCACAAATTGTCTCTCCCAATGCTCAGGAAATTTCTAATCACCTGCGCCATTTAAGCCTTCGCATGCAGCATGGAATGCAACGCAGCATCGAGCGACGCATGCAAGTGATTGATTTTCTTACACATCGTCTGCTACATCCTGGAGAACGTGTCCTTAATCAACTGAAACACCTCCAGCACTTGCGAAAACGGCTTTTCAATGCCTGGCTAAGGCATACAGAAGTATGCTGCTGGCAGTTAAATAAATTTAGTCGACGTCTATACGTCAATAGGCCCAATATTCCTTTCCTGTTCAAACAGCAATATGACATGACACTCCGATTACGTCGCGCTGCCACGCAGCGCCTCGAAACTCTCAGAAATAATCTTCAGCATCAACAGGCACATCTCGCGCATCTCAATCCGCAATCGGTGTTGGCGCGGGGCTATAGCATCACTTATACAGCTGATGGGCGGATCCTGCGCAACTCGGAACGGATTCACCCAGGCGACGATGTTCGAATTACTTTTGCTGAAGGCTGGGCCCAAGCTAAAGTAACTGAAACAGGAAAATAGGTCTTTATAGACATTTTTGCAGCGGTGATGCAGACTGTGGCAGTCTTGCCTTACCAAAAAAAATTACCTTATCCTCATTTATTCGCAATTTAAAAGGAATTTAATCGATAATGCCCAGAATCTTTTTTACGCTTGGTACGATCAATGCATTTTTATGCGTCCTCCTCGGCGCTTTGGGTGCCCATGGTTTGAAACACAAACTAACCACTGATATGCTCGCCACCTTCCAAACTGGCGTGCAATATCACTTTTATCATGCACTGGGACTGATCCTGATCGGATTGGTATTACTCAATTTCCCGCAATCGCGGCTATTGAAGCTGTCAGGTTGGGCCATGTTTGCAGGCATAGTGTTATTTTCAGGGACACTCTACATTGTAAGCCTTACTGGAATACGTGGGCTCGGTATGGTCGCGCCGCTCGGTGGTCTGTCCTACATGAGCGCCTGGCTACTGTTCGCCTATGCGGCATGGACAGGGAAATAAGAAAACACGACATAATCTGATCGATTTATTGCATGAAGTCTCAGCATTTCTTTGCGCCTTGCCCACGGGGACTTGAGTCTGTTCTCGCCACTGAGCTGACACAACTCAATGCAACCGCCATTCAAACATCTCAAGGTGGAGTTGCGTTCCAAGGGGATTGGCGCATCTGTTATCGGGCCAATCTGGAAAGCCGTATCGCAAGCCGTATCCTATGGCAAGTTGCCAGTCAACCCTACCATAATGAAACTGATATTTATAACATCACTCATGCGCTCCCGTGGCATAAATGGTTTGGACCAGAACTGTCTATTCGGGTTAATTTGGCTGCGATAAAGTGCCCGCTGCGTAGCCTGGATTTCGCCACGCTCAGAATCAAGGATGCCGTTTGTGACAAATTCCGTAACGCTTGCGGTCAACGCCCAAATGTCGATACCGTCAACCCCGCAATCCGTATTCATGGTTTTCTCGATGCGCAAACATTTATCCTCTATCTGGACACCTCGGGTGACGCGCTGTTTAAACGCGGTTTAAGGAAGAACGCCGGAGAAGCACCCTTACGTGAAAATCTGGCGGCAGGCATTTTACATCTTGCTGGCTGGCAACCCGGCATTCCACTGCTTGATCCGATGTGTGGAAGTGGTACATTTTTAATGGAAGCAGCCCAAATGGCCTGTCGTATCGCACCAGGATCGGGTCGGCATTTTGCATTTGAAAATTTCAAACTATTGGACGCTGCATTATGGGAGCACCTCAAGCAAGCAGCTCAGGCTCAACAATCACCGCTCACGCCCCTACCCATTTTCGGTAGCGATTTATACGGTTATGCCCTTGCCCACGCCCACAACAATCTGGCTGCTGCAGGATTGATCGATATCGTTAGTCTGAAGCAAGCCAATGTATTGGAAATTACTGCCCCAACCGCAAGCGGCATCATCGTGACTAATCCGCCTTATGGCGTACGTATCGGTGAGCAGAAAGCGCTTGCACAACTTTATCCCAAGCTAGGCGATGTGCTAAAAAAGAAATTTAGTGGCTGGAATGCTTATATCTTTACAGCCGACCCCATGCTACCCAAATCGATACGACTTACTGTATCACGCCGTATTCCCTTGTTTAATGGTGCATTGGAATGCCGTTTGCTGGAATATAAAATGGTTGCAGGCAGCATGCGGAAGGATCGGAAAAAAGCAGATGATGCCATACAATCAGATGGAGCCATATCTTAAAAAGAGTAACTTTCTAACCGTGCTTACCTAATCTTCTGAGAATACAAGTAAAAGAGAGAAATATGCGAATGATCTTTCTGTTGGTTTTTCTTGGCTGCACCGGCTTGATTGGCTATGCGTTGTATCTGCAAGGGGTGGAAGGACTATTGCCATGCCCACTGTGCGTAGCGCAGCGAATCGCTTATTGGTCTCTGGGACTGACTGCTCTATTCGCTTTTCTGCATAATCCCCAAAAAACCGGGCGTAGCGTATATAGCAGCCTGATGCTCGTTTTTGCATTGCTTGGCGCTACTGTCGCTGGACGGCATGCTTGGCTGATACGTTATCCAGAAGCTTTTGAATGTGGTATCAGCCCTGAAGAGGCTTTTCTGAATGCGCTACCTATCGCCGAGTGGTGGCCCGGTATGTTCGAAGCTAATGGCGACTGTGCAGATGTCAGTTGGCAGTTTCTGTCGCTCACCATTCCAGATTGGTCGCTGATTTCTTTTTTACTGCTGGCTGGAACCGCCGTTTTTCTGTTGATAACCAAAAGAAGTTAATTCGAGAGCCACAGGGTGTGGCCGTTACAAAACAGTGACTCTGCATGATATTGCACCAGTGCTGATGCAATATGTTATCGCTGGTTGTGCGCTCTCTAAACTGACTAGCCTCGGGGATGATGTTTAGCGTGCAGTTGCTTTAGCCTTTCCCGTGCAACATGGGTATAAATCTGTGTGGTAGAAATATCTGCATGCCCCAGCAAGAGCTGCACGACTCGCAGATCGGCACCGTGATTGAGAAGATGGGTTGCAAAGGCATGGCGCAAGGTATGGGGTGATAACGATCTGATGATACCGGCCTGCTGTGCATGGCGTTTGATGAGATACCAGAACGTCTGGCGTGTCATGGCGTCACTGCGAGCGGTCACGAATAAATTATCTGTCGCTTTGTTACCTAGTAGAGCAGGACGAGCCTTCTTGACATAATCATTGATCCAATAAAGCGCTTCTTCTCCAAGAGGGACCAAGCGTTCTTTGCTTCCCTTACCCATCACACGCACTACGCCCATATCTGAGTTGATTTGAGTTATTTTGAGACTGACGAGCTCTGATACTCGCAATCCCGTTGCATAAAGCATCTCCAGCATTGCGCGGTCTCGCAAGCCTAATGGTTGGATAATATCTGGCGCACTAAGTAATGCCTCGACTTCTGTTTCAGTTAAGCTATCGGGCAGATAACGTGGCAGCTTGGGGCTGTCGATATTAAGGCTGGGATCAAGCCGGATTTTCCCCTGGCGCAACAAGAAACGATAAAACCGTTTCATACTTGATAATTCGCGACTTGTCGTACTGGCCTTAACCAAGGAAGAAACCCTATTGGCAAGGAATGCCAACAAATCAGCATGGGTTGCTTCTATTAGCGATCTTTCACCCTGGCTTTGCTTAGCTAACCATTCACCTAGTTGCCACAAGTCATTGCGATAACTTGCCAGTGTGTTACGGGATAATCCATCTTCGAGCCATAGCGCATCGGTGAACTCATCCAATAATTTCGCATTGATATCGGATGGACTCATGTACATTCATGCTTGAGCAGCCAGCGTTTAATATTGAGCGGCATGCCATCACTCGCATGCATGAACCCCCCCAGACCACCGTTCTTGGCGATGACACGATGGCAAGGAACGATAATAGGAAGCCGGTTGGCACCGCACGCTTGACCGACTGCACGTGGCGCAGAATGGAGCTGGTGAGCAATATCCGCATAACTGCGCGTCGATCCGCTAGGAATTTGTTGAATGACTTCCCAGACCCGCTGCTGATGCGATGTACCGCTGATATGAAGCGACAGATCAAAAACAAATGCCGGATCATCCAGATAAGCTAGCAATTGTCGACAAACCTCTTCTGCCAGTAGGTTGGTTGGCGCAAGTGGAGGAATATCCAACGGCAGATAATCGATATCGGTTAGCCAATCTTCTTCTGTACGTATACCCAATACAGCAAAGGGAGTAACCAATCTTGCCTGATAATCCTTGGTTGACCTGGATTCCAAGTTTGCCTTTGATTTGCTCATTCATTCCTCCACTTCAACTCACATGCTCAGACCTCTGATAACCGACGGAGATTCACAACAGAATCATGTTCTCCGATCATCCGTTCTGTATCTCTTCCGTTATCTTCCAGTCAGTATATTCTGCAAAAGCAAGTCATTCAGCCTTTTGACAAAAGCTGCTGGATCCTCAAGTTGCCCACCCTCAGCAAGCAGCGCCTGATCAAAGAGAATATTGCTCCAGTCTGAAAACTTTGCTTCTTCATATTTTAGTCGTTGCACCATCGGATGGTGTGGGTTGATTTCTAGAATGGGCTTGGTATTGGGCACCTTCTGCCCTGCAGATTTAAGCAATCGCTCCAGATTACCGCTCATGTCATAAGTATCCACTACTAAACATGCAGGAGACTCGGTCAAACGGAAGGTAACCCGCACATCCTTGATTCGTTCACCCAGCACCTCTTTCATTTTCGTGATGAGTTCCTTGTATTCATCTACTTCTTTATCTTGTTCTTTCTTTTCTGCTTCGTCTTCTAGTTTACCGAGATCGAGACTACCTTTGGCAACCGATTGAAGTGTCTTACCTGCAAATTCTGACAAATTGGCTACCAGCCATTCATCCACACGCTCGGACAGCAACAGGACCTCAATCCCTTTTTTACGGAATATCTCCAGATGGGGACTGCTTCTCGCCGCTTTCAGGCTATCGGCAGTTACGTAATAAATTTTCTCCTGCCCTTCTTTCATGCGAGCAATATAATCATCAAAGGATACCGTTTGCTCCTCAGCTTCACTATTCGTCGAAACGAAACGAAGCAGCTTGGCGATACGCTCACGATTGGCATAATCTTCACCAATCCCTTCCTTCAATACCTGTCCGAATTCCTTCCAGAATATCTTGAATTTCTCGTGATCTTCTTCTTTATCGCTGCTAGCCAGATCCTCGATCAACCCTAGGATTTTTTTCACTGATCCCGCCCGGATATTGTCAATATCCTTTGATTCCTGCAGGATTTCACGCGAAACATTCAGCGGCAAATCATTCGAATCGATGACCCCCCGGACAAAACGCAGATAATTGGGGAGTAATTTTTCCGCATCATCCATGATAAAAACGCGCTTAACATACAGTTTGATGCCATGACGGCGTTCGCGATCATATAAATCAAATGGCGCACGCGAGGGAATGTAAAGTAACTGCGTGTATTCCTGCTTTCCTTCCACTCTTGAATGAACATAGGCCAGTGGTGGCTCGAAATCGTGGGCTACATGTTTATAAAATTCTTCATACTGTTCTTGCGTAATTTCACTTTTAGGACGTGCCCATAACGCACTTGCCTGATTGATGGTTTCATCTTCATCGGTAATCTTATATTCATTGCTTTCTTGTGACCACTCCTCCTTTTTCATCACAATCGGCAGAGTAATATGATCAGAATATCGGCGGATGATCGATTTCAATCGAAAACCGCTCAATAGTTCGTCTTCATTTTCTCGTAAATGCAGAATAATTTGAGTACCACGATCTTTTTTCTCTACTGTTTCCAGCGTGTAATCTCCCTCACCGGTCGATTCCCAGCAAACGCCATGCTCAGATGTCAAGCCGGCACGCCGTGTAATCAGCGTCACTTTATCTGCTACGATGAACGCAGAATAGAAACCCACTCCAAATTGCCCGATCAAATGTGCATCTTTGGCTTGATCGCCAGTCAATGAATTAAAAAATTCACGGGTTCCTGATTTGGCAATCGTACCAATGTTATCGATGACTTCCTGCCTGGACATACCAATACCATTATCAGAAAGAGTAATCGTGCGCGCCTCCTTGTCATAGCTAATACGAATTTTCAATTCCGTATCGTTTTCATACAAAGCAGCATCTGTTAGTCCTTCGAAGCGTAGCTTGTCAGCAGCATCTGAGGCATTAGAAATTAACTCACGTAGAAATATTTCCTTATTGCTGTATAAGGAATGGATCATTAGCTTTAGAAGTTGTTTAGCTTCAGCCTGAAAACTCATATGTTCTTTGTTTATTGCAGCCTGCATAGTTTTCTCCTTTAAAAATGCGGTAATATTGTGGGGATGAATTGATAAATTTCAAGTCACTCATATAAGAGTGCATCGTCATTGATCATTCCTTAAATTTTTTCCATGATCTATATAAACCACTTGTAGATAAAAACTATCGTAATAACCTAAGTTATGAAATTATCACTATTCTTAACTCTATTTCTTCTTGTTTTTTGTAACGGAACACGAGCTGCTGTACAAGACGCGGATTTGCCTCTTGAAAAAATCAAATTACCGGCTGGTTTTTCCATCAGCTTATGGGCGAGAGTACCTGACGTACGCACTTTAACATTAGGCGATAAGGGAACCGTATTCGCTGGTTCCAAGTCTGCTGGCAGTGTTTATGCTATCACGGATCATAATGGAGAACGGCGCGTTAGAATCATTGCCAGCAAGCTTAAACTACCTTCGGGTGTAGCATTCCATCATGGTTCTTTATATGTTTCAGCAGTAAACCGTATTCTCCGTTATGACCATATCGAAGAAAATCTTGAGCAGCCACCTCGACCTCAAGTCGTGATCGATAGTTACCCTACGGAAACCTTTCACGGATGGCGTTTTATTGCTTTTGGCCCTGACGATTTGCTATACGTTTCCGTAGGCGCGCCTTGTGATGCCTGTGAAGCGAACCAATCACATTATGCGCTTATTTCTCGTATCAAACCTGATGGAACGGACTATGAAGTCTATGCTCAAGGTGTGCGCAATTCGGTTGGATTCGATTGGCATCCTGAAACAAAAGAGCTGTGGTTTACGGATATTGGCCGGGATTGGATGAGTGATAATATGCCACCCGACGAGCTTAATCATGCGCCCAATAAGGGTATGCATTTTGGTTTTCCCTATTGTCATGCTAATAATATCCTTGATCCTAAATTTGGAGCGAAGCGCGGTTGTGGTCGATCAGTCCCACCTGCCATCGAGTTAAATGCACACGCCACTCCACTGGGAATGCGATTTTATACGGGCAACATGTTTCCACCTGAATACAAAAACCAAATGATCATTGCTGAGCATGGCTCATCGAATCAGCGAACACATAGTGGTTATCAGCTGGAACGTGTACACATTGAGAATAATAAGGTAATTAGAAAAGAGGTATTTGCAGATGGCTGGCTAGAAAATGGGAACGCCTGGGGTAGGCCTGTAGACGTACTCGTAATGCCTGATGGCGCGCTATTAGTTTCTGACGATCAAGCTGGAGCCATTTATCGAATCAGCTATTCCATACCACACGAGGAAACCTCTATCAAATAGAATTTGAGTAATTAAAGTACTTTGTGCTACATTTTTGGCGAAGTACTTTCTTTTATTGCCTTCTCACTCAATCTACTAGCTTTCCAGCTAACCTTTTATCTCAGGACTCGAGGAATTGAGTCTGAAGAGGCCAAGCCCGGAGTACCTTTGCTACTAATATAAATGACGGAATCCTTTTATCTCTTACATCGACTGCCGTATGGCGTAAAGGCTGATTCCCATCAGCATTTGAGGAAAAATACCCAACATGATCACCGCCAAACCATTAATGCTGATCAGAACTTTAATATCCATCTCAGGCAAAATAGGCATATCACTTTCAGGAGCATCGAAGTACATAAACTTAATGATACGTAAATAATAAAATGCACCAATCAACGAAAGTATTACAGCCACAACAGTCAGCCATATATAGCCGGCACTTAATACAGCTTGCAGTACGGATAATTTTGCATAAAAGCCAATCATCGGCGGAATGCCTGCCATGGAAAGCATCAAGAGCATCATGATCAGCGCAAGCCAAGGATTACGTTGATTCAATCCTTTGAAATCACTGATATTCTCAGATTCAAAGCCTTCTCGTGAAAGTATCATGATGATGCCAAAAGCACCTAATGTCATTAATACATAAGCGACAATATAAAATAATGATGAACTATAACCATCTTCTCCAGCCGCAATAAAACCGAGCAATACAAAGCCCATATGCGATATGGTTGAATAGGCCAACATGCGTTTAATATTGGATTGCACAATAGCCACTACATTACCAATAGCCATAGATGCTACTGATAGGATGACCAGCATGCCTTGCCAATCGGCTACCATCTCACCCAGTCCATCTACCAACAATCGTATAACGAAACCAAATGCCGCTAATTTTGGAGCAGAACCTACAAAAAGGGTTACCGCAGTAGGCGCACCTTGATAAACATCTGGTGCCCACATATGAAAAGGGACCGCACTTAGCTTAAAGCTGATCGCAGCGACGATAAAAACCAAACCTACTACCAATACTGCATGATCAATCATGCCTGATTGAATAATCTCAGATAGCTGCGCAGTATGCAAAGTTCCTGTAGCACCATAAATCATGGACATGCCATAAAGTAGAAAACCAGAAGCCAGCGCACCCAATACAAAGAATTTCATAGCAGCTTCAGTAGCAACTATTGATTCTCGCTGCAAAGCCACCATCGCGTAAAGAGAAAGTGATAGCAATTCTAGTCCCAAATAAAGGGTCATAAAATGACTGGCTGAAATCATGACCATCATGCCAAGTGTTGCAAATAAGGCAAGGCTAAAAAACTCACCTTTGAACATGCCTCGTACACCGATATAAGTACGTGAATAGATCAGCACGGCAGCTACGGTTGCATAAACCATCAATTTGAGTATATCGGACATTGCATCATCAACAAACATACCCGAGAAAGTATGGCTGGTATCTGGCGAGAAGGTCATGAATGTGAGTACCGCACAACCGAGCAACGCGAATTGCGCCAGAAAAAAAGCAAAATAACGTCTCTTCTCCCCCACAATCAAATCAACAAGCATAACAACACAGACCATTACCAATAAAAATATCTCTGGGTAAGCAGGAGTAAAATCAGGTGGCAGGAAATCCATTAATTATCCTCAGTTTCTGGGGAGTTAATCCAATATATTATTAAAAAAATTGTTATAGTTTGCTGTGTGCCATATGTACCAGCAAATTATCAACGGAAGCGTGCATTATCTCAGTCAGAGGAAACGGATAAACCCCCATCCATAACACCGCAAATGCAAGGATTGCCAGCAGCATAAATTCACGCCTGGAAATATCTTCTAATCCTTCTACATTTGAATTTGCTACAGCACCAAATATGACACGCTTATACATCCATAATGTATAAGATGCTCCCAAAATAAGTGTCATTGCAGCAAAAAATGCATACCAGAAATTAACTTCCATAGTGCCCATAATGACCATGAATTCTCCTACAAAGCCACTGGTACCTGGTAAACCAGCATTTGCCATGGCAAACAACATAAACAAGGCAGCAAAAATAGGCATTTTATTAACTACGCCACCATAATCAGCAATCTGGCGCGAGTGCAATCTATCGTACAGCACGCCCACGCATAAGAACATCGCACCGGAGATAAATCCATGTGAAATCATCTGCACCATGGCGCCTTCTATCCCGAGGGAATTCAACAGAAAAAAACCAAGTGTTACAAACCCCATATGAGATACCGATGAATAAGCTATAAGCTTTTTCATATCTTGCTGCATTAAAGCCACCAAACCAATATATACAACCGCAATCAAAGACAGCAAAATCATCAAATCGGCAAGATACAAACTTGCATCAGGCGCAATCGGTAAAGAAAATCTCAGAAAACCATAACCACCTAATTTCAACAATATCGCAGCCAAGACAACTGAACCACCCGTAGGTGCTTCAACGTGAGCGTCCGGTAACCAGGTATGTACTGGCCACATCGGTACTTTGACAGCGAATGCTAGTAAGAAAGCAACAAATATGAGTATTTGTGGCGTCATCGGGAGCGGCAGTTGATGATACTCTAGTATCGAAAAACTACCGCCAGAAACGTGATATAGATAAATCAGAGCAATCAACATCAACAGTGAACCAAGTAGTGTATACAAAAAAAACTTGATTGCGGCATATACTCTATTTGGTCCACCCCAAATACCGATAATAATGAACATGGGAATTAGTGAAGCTTCCCAAAAAGTATAGAAAAGTACAGCATCCAATGAAGCGAACACACCATTGACAATACCTGACATGATCAAGAATGCGCCCAAGTACTGGGAAACGCGTTCACGTATGACTTCCCATCCGGCTATCACGACTAATGGCGTAATAAAACAATTCAGTAGAATTAATGGCATTGATATACCATCGATACCCACATGATAGTGAACATTCAACCGCTCAAACCAAACATATTGCTCTACAAATTGCATTGTGCTTAAAGCAGGATCAAAGCGTGCGTAAAGTGGAAGAGCCACGAGCAATCCGATTATTGATCCAATCAGCGAGAGCCAGCGTGGCAATAATGAATTACGATCACTGCCAATTGCCAGAACGATCAAACCAAAGAAAATAGGCAACCAGATAACTAAACTTAATAGCGGGAATCCAAACAACATGATTATTCCAATCCGTTTACATGTAAATGCGTTTTTGTTTTTCTAGAGCACCATGAAAACCTACCATCTGGCACTTTATTTTCTCAATCAACTCTTTTCAGAAATAGAAAAGCCACAAGCTCATTAAAGCAAAAATACCCACAATCATGGTAAATGCATAATGATAAATGTAGCCTGATTGAAATTGTCGTACTACTGTTGCTATCCAGGCAACAGCATTGGCAGTGCCATTAACAAAAATACCATCAATGATTTTAACATCACCAACTTTCCACAACGCAGTACCCAGCATTCTGGTACCACCTGCAAATACCCATGAGTAAAGCTCATCAATATAATATTTTCGGTCAAGCAAGGTGTAGATAGGACCTGATAATTTCTTGATTTTCCCAGGAAATTCAGTTTTATATAAATATAAATACCAAGCAGTGAAGATTCCACCTAACGAAAGCCAGAAAGGCGCAGTTGAGAACGCATGCAACATCATGCCTATGACGCCCTTAAATTCCGCTCCTAAGTTTGCAATCGCTTCATGTTCCGGACGTATCTGAATAGCTCCGCCAAAATAATCACCAAACACCATCGTTCCGATCAACCAACCAGCAGCAACTGTAGGAATTGCAAGTATAATAAGTGGCACTGTCACAACCCAAGGCGATTCATGTAAGTGGTCTCGCGTATGAGAATCCATCCGTGGTTCACCATGAAATGTCATGAACATTAAACGGAATGTATACAGTGCAGTGAAAAACACCGTAGCTAATACACAAAAATAAGCGAATTCGCTACCTGGAATATCAGTAAATCTAGCCGCTTCAATAATCGCGTCTTTAGAGAAAAAACCTGAAAAACCAGGCACGCCTGCGCTTGCCAACGCAGCAATAAACATCGTCCAATATGTAATTGGCATGTATTTCCTTAATCCACCCATTTGACGCATATCTTGCTCATGATGCATGGCTATGATTACTGACCCGGCTCCAAGAAATAATACTGCTTTAAAAAAAGCATGCGTCATGAGATGGAAGATAGCGATAGAGTAGGCTGATGTACCTAATGCCACAGTCATATAACCAAGTTGTGATAATGTGGAAAAAGCAACAACTCGTTTAATGTCATTTTGCACCACGGCAACTAGGGCCATAAATAAGGTAGTAATACCCCCTATTACCAAGATCATTGAAAGCGCCATTTCAGACAATTCGAATAAAGGCGACATGCGGGCAACCATAAAGATCCCGGCGGTTACCATTGTGGCGGCATGGATTAAAGCAGATATTGGCGTAGGACCTTCCATTGAATCGGGCAACCACACATGCAAAGGAAATTGAGCAGATTTCCCCATAGCACCAACGAATAACAAAAGACATATGACTGTCAGCAACATCCAGGATTGCCCGGGTATGATCTCAATAGTATGCGAAGCCATATGACCCGCATGGGCAAAAACGATTTCGTAATCTAGCGTCCCAAAATACGCAAGAACTAACCCAATTCCCAGTAAAAACCCGAAATCACCCACCCGGTTGACCAGAAAAGCTTTCATGTTAGCGTAAATAGCTGTTGGCCGGGTATACCAAAAGCCAATAAGTAGGTAGGAAACAAGCCCTACTGCTTCCCAGCCAAAGAATAGCTGCAAGAAATTATTGGACATGACCAACATCAGCATTGAAAAAGTAAACAGCGAAATATAGCTAAAAAACCGCTGATAGCCAGGATCGCCATGCATGTAGCCGATGGTGTAAATATGAACCATGAGCGATACTAAATTCACCACTACCATCATAGTTGCTGAAAGTGGATCAATCAAGAAACCGACCTCGAAGTGGGTTTCGCCCAGAGTCATCCAAGTATATACAGTACCGTTATAGATATTTCCCTGGAAAACATCAACAAAAATAACTAAAGAAGTGATTAGAGATATGAAAACCAATAAGATTGTTGTTCGATGACTCCAAGTCGTCCCTATAAAACGACCGAATAGTCCTGCAACTATCGCACCCAGCAATGGTGTCAGCGGGACCAATAAATAAAGTTTTTCCATCTATGTTATGAAATATTAATTGTCAGTTATTAAACAGCTTTTTATTCTGTCAGCAGGCAAGTATTGATTTTTCTTACCCTTTCAGTTCATCCAGATCATCCACATTAATGGTACGCAAATTACGAAAGAGCACGACCAATATTGCAAGCCCTATAGCTGCTTCTGCCGCTGCTACTGTAAGAATAAAGAAAACAAAAATCTGCCCCTTCACATCTTGGAGAAAATGAGAAAACGCAACAAAGTTTATATTGACTGCTAACAACATTAGCTCAATAGACATCAATAGAATAATCACATTTTTCCGATTGAGAAAAATACCGACCACACCTATTGCAAATAAAATTGCACCAAGTACGAGATAATGGGATAACGATATCAATTAATCACCTTTTAAACCGAAAAATGTATATGAAAAACAACTACATCTTCTATATCTGTGTAATAGCCTTCATTCTTTATTTTCAGAAGACATAGAAATCATTCGTATCCGATCATCTCGTTTAACTGCAATCTGCTTTGAAGGGTTAGGAGATTTTTTGTCGGTACGATAACGTAAAGTAAGCGCAATGGCAGCTACCATCGCCACTAGTAAAATAACTGCTGCCAATTCAAATGCATATACATACTCAGTATATATCAAACGCCCCAGTTCCTTGGTATTGCTATAACCAGCTTCATGCGGCTGAGGAATAGGCATATTATCTAAATTGAACTGCCTTCCCATCAAGACCATACCCATTTCAATCGCTAAAACTAGCGCAAGCAATGCACCAAATGGAAACCATTTCCAGAAACCTTCACGTAATCGCTCAAGATTAATATCCAGCATCATGACTACAAAGAGGAATAAAACCATTACTGCGCCTACGTAAACCAGAACCAGTGTAATCGCAAGAAATTCAGCTTCTAAAAGTAGCCATATTCCGGCAGAAGTAAAAAAGGCGAGTACCAGCAGCAATGCAGCATAAACTGGATTACGAAGTGTTATAACTCCCAGCGCAGACAGCACTAAAACTGTGGAAAAAAAATAAAAAATGAAATCCTGAAAATTCATGAGTATCTAATGAATGTATTTATCGGTAAGGTGCATCAGCTTCTCTGTCTTTAGCAATCTGCTCCTCATAACGATCTCCAACAGCAAGGAGCATTTCTTTCGTATAAGTAAGATCGCCACGTACCTCGCCATGGTATTCGAGTACGCGTGTTTCAACAATTGCATCCACTGGGCACGCTTCCTCGCAAAAACCACAAAATATACACTTAATCATGTCAATATCATAACGAGTGGTACGCCGAGTTCCATCTTCACGCTGTTCCGATTCAATGGTAATCGCCAATGCAGGACATACTGCCTCACATAACTTACAAGCAATGCAACGTTCTTCACCATTGGGATAACGTCGCAAGGCGTGCAATCCGCGGAATCGCGGCGATTGTGGTGTTTTTTCTTCTGGGTAATGTACTGTGATCTTAGGCGCGAACAGATAGCGCCCAGTGACTTTCATTCCTTTTAGTAATTCAAACAGCAGAAAGGATTTAAAAAAATGCTTAATACGTTCCATCTCACTTCCTCCTTTAGTTAAACCATAGATTAAGTGGGAACAGTGTCTTGATTGATTCTGGCAACTGCATCAAAGCACCTAATAAAACAATCCATACCAGTGTGATTGGAATAAATATCTTCCAGCCAAGACGCATAATTTGATCATACCGGTAGCGTGGGAAAGTAGCACGGAACCATAAGAAGAAAAACAACATAAACGCTATTTTCAATAATAGCCATATTATTCCTGGTACTAAGGTAAACGGTATAATGTTCACAGGAGGAAGCCAACCACCTAGAAACATGATACTGGTAAGCGTAGCAACCAATATCATGTTGGCATATTCTGCCAAGAAAAAGACAGTAAATGCCATTCCCGAATAATCAACATGAAATCCAGCCACAATTTCTGATTCACCCTCAGCGACATCGAATGGCGCACGGTTCGTTTCAGCCACGCCCGAGATAAAATAGACTAGAAACATTGGAAACAATGGAATCAAGTACCAATTTAATAGACTATCACCTTGCTGCCCCTTAACAATATCGCCTAAATTCAGGCTTTCTGACATCATTAACACACAAACCAGCGCAAAGCCCATTGCCAATTCGTATGAAACGACCTGTGCCGCTGATCTCATTGATCCTAAAAATGCATACTTAGAATTGGAAGCCCATCCAGCTATAATCACACCATAAACGCCTAAAGAGGTCATGGCTAAAATATAGAGCAAGCCAGCATTGATATCCGCAAGCACTAACTCTGGTGAAAAAGGCACTACAGCCCATGCTGCCAAGGCAGGCGCGATCGTAAGAATAGGCGCAAGTAAAAACAAGAACTTGTTTGCACCGGTAGGAATGATGATCTCTTTCATGATCGCTTTTACCGCATCTGCGATAGGTTGTCCCCAACCACGCAACCATGGAATTCCAAAAAAAGTCACTCGGTTAGGCCCTACTCTAATCTGCATATAAGCGATGATCTTGCGCTCGGCAAATGTAAGATAGGCAACTGCTAAGAGCAATGGCACAATGATCGCGAAAATATAGAACAGATTCTTTGCCACTATATAAACCGTCGTGCCCCACTCCGCACCAAACAGCTGCTCAAACAGTTGTTGTGTATAATCCATCAACGAATCCCATTCGTATTTTTATAATTTTTCTACTGAAATTTCCCCAAACATCCCGCCCAAGGCAGAAGTGCGTGGATGCGCACAAGCTACTCGCACACAATTCAAAGGCAGTCCATTATCACCAGCCACCTCAAGCTGCACCTCACCATCGCCTTGCATTAATCTAATCATCTCACCCTCCTTTATGCTAAGCTGTTCAAGCAGCGCAGGAGACAACCATGCTTTTAGCAAAGTCGCATCGTGAGTCAATTGCAATGATTCAGCACGTCGCACAATGGGATCCGCTTGATATATGGGAACTTCGCCAATACGTTGCAGACCACTTACTTCTTTTGTGGATATATTCGCTTCATATTCTTTTAAATTATTATTGAGATATCTCGTGATAGTTTCTTCAGCCGGAATGATTTGTGCACGAATTTGCTCTGATGTTTCATAATCAAACCCATCCAACTGCAACAAATTACCCAACACACGTAAAACTTTCCATGCAGGACGCGTGTCTCCCAAAGGTGAAACTACACCGTTGAAACTTTGCACACGCCCCTCTGTATTCACAAAAGTTCCTGAAGTCTCAGTAAATGGAGCAATCGGTAAAACCACATCAGCATAATTTTCGGCATTACCTTTAAAAACACTTAAAGAAACAACAAATTCTGCATTATTAATTGCTCTCATCGCCTGTTGCGGATTATGTGTATCCAGCTCTGGCTCCAGATTCATAAGCACATAAGCGCGACAAGAGGATACACGGCTATTTGAATCATTGCTAAACATTTGTGCTGCATTGTATTGGGATCCTTGTTCGTCATGCTTAATCTCAGTCCCCAATACGCCTCGACCTGGAACTGCTCCCGCGAGATAAGCACCTACACTATTGGCTGCTTCACCCAGAAATCCAAAGCTTGCTCCGGTTGCCTTTGCAATCACTTGCGCGAGTGCATGAATATCTCCGTAGAGTGGATGATGTTGAGCGATATTACCCATAAAAATCGCACCAGGATTATTAGCGAGCATACTTTCTGCAATTGCTCGTGCCACACCAGTGGTAGTCACTGATGCTATTGCTTGCCTGATATGCGTAGAAATCCCTTCAACAAGTTTAGTCTCAGCAATCACTTTAAGAATTTGCGCTAGCATATTCACCATTCCAGAAGGCGCTACGATTGCACGATGAGCAGTTCTCATCAGTAGATCATCGTCTACTGGATTAATAATACTAAGCTGTGCTCCTTTCTTCACCGCTTGACGAAAGCGATGAGCCAGAAGAGGATGATCCTTGCGCAACGTACTACCGATAATCAAAATTGATTTTAGCTGCAGAATATCGGCGATACTCATTCCTAACCAAGGCACTCCTTGTAAGTTGCCGTCAACCCGAAAATCTGATTGACGCAAACGATGATCGATATTTCCACTTCCCAGTGCTCGCATCAATTTCTGCAACAGAAAGAGCTCCTCCAAAGTGCTATGAGCCGACCCCAAAGCACCGATACTGTTTGTGCCATACCGTTCCATCACCGACTTCAGACCATCTACGGTAAACATCAGCGCTTCCTGCCAATCACAGGGATACCACTGACCCTTGCGCTTGATCATGGGAGTCGTCAAGCGATCTTCCGAATTTAATCCTTCGTAAGAAAAACGATCTTTATCCGATAACCAACATTCATTAATTTCTTCATTCTCACGAGGTAAAACCCGCATTACTCGATTTTGCTTTACCTGGATGATCAAATTACTACCTAGGCCACAATGCGGGCTGATCGACTTTCTACGCGATAACTCCCAAGTACGTGCTGAATAACGAAACGGCTTACTGACAAGTGCGCCCACCGGACAAAGATCGATTACATTGCCTGATAATTCAGAATCGACTGTTTTACCCACAAACGATAAAATTTCAGAATGCTCGCCACGACCAGCCATGCCTAATTCCATAATTCCGGCAATTTCCTGACCGAAACGTACGCAGCGTGTACAGTGAATACAGCGGGTCATATCAGTCGAAATAAGCGGACCAAGATTTTTGTTAACGACTACCCGCTTTGCTTCCTGATAACGCGATTCACTGGCTCCGTAGCCAACGGCGAGATCTTGTAATTGACATTCCCCTCCTTGATCGCAAATAGGACAGTCCAATGGATGGTTGATCAATAAGAACTCCATGACACCTTTTTGCGCCGTTACCGCCTGCTGAGAATGAGTAAATACTTTCATTCCCTCTGTTGCGGGTGTTGCGCAAGCGGGTAAAGGCTTAGGTGCTTTCTCGACTTGCACCAGGCACATACGGCAATTCGCAGCGATTGACAATTTTTTGTGATAACAAAAGTGAGGGATATAGATCCCAAGCTGCCTTGCACCATCCATCACGGTGCCACCTTTTGGTACAGTTACTTGCTTACCATTGATTTCGATATTGACCATCGATTACAAACTCTCGGATTAATCACATTTAAAAAAGAACTACATCGATCTGACACACATCAGACCATACATTTCTTATGCTCAATGTGATATACAAACTCATCTCGAAAATGCTGCAGCATTGCGCGTACAGGCATTGCCGCTGCATCACCTAATGCACAAATAGTGCGTCCTTGAATATTGTCAGCTAGATTATCGAGCAAATCCAGATCTTCGGATCTGCCTTTCCCATGCTCTATACGATTAATAATACGATATAGCCAACCCGTACCCTCTCGACACGGTGTGCACTGCCCGCATGATTCTTCATAATAAAAATAAGAGAGGCGCTCCAGTGCTCTTACCATACATGTTGTGTCATCCATGATAATTACCGCCCCAGAACCAAGCATCGATCCAGCCTTAGCAATCGAGTCATAATCCATATCTGTTCGCATCATGACATCCCCAGGCAGAACTGGCATTGATGACCCACCTGGAATACATCCTTTTAGCTTCCTGCCACCACGCATACCACCAGCCATTTCCAGCAGTTCTGCAAATGGAATCCCTAATGGCACTTCATAATTTCCTGGCTTATTCACATGACCTGATATTGAAAAAATCTTGGTACCACCGTTGTTGGGTTTTCCAAGCTGTAAGTACTTCTCCCCGCCATTACGAATGATCCAAGGTACTGACGCAAACGTTTCAGTATTGTTAATTGTTGTTGGTTTACCATAAAGACCATAGTTCGCAGGAAAAGGAGGCTTGAAGCGAGGTTGTCCCTTCTTTCCTTCTATCGATTCGAGTAATGCCGTTTCTTCACCACAAATATATGCGCCATAACCATGGTGATTATAAAGTTGGAAGCTAAAATCCGAACCTAAAATATTGTTCCCAAGAAAACCTGCCGAGCGCGCTTCTTCGACAGCCTCTTCCATGCGCTCATAGGTTTCCCAGATTTCACCATGAATATAGTTGTATCCAGTTTTGACACCCATGGCGTAAGCTGCAATCAACATACCCTCTATCAAGATATGCGGATTGTACCGCATGATGTCGCGATCCTTAAACGTGCCTGGCTCGCCTTCGTCTGAATTACATACCAGATACTTATCCCCCTCGTATTGACGGGGCATGAAACTCCATTTTAAACCGGTTGGAAATCCTGCACCTCCACGACCGCGCAAAGCGGATTTCTTAACTTCTTCGATAACCTCTTCAGGAGATATCTTATTTGTAATAATTTTCTTGAGAGCAGCATAGCCATCTCGCTTAAGATAGCTTTTTAACCTCCAGTTATCAGGATTAGCAGAATCCACGCCAGCCAGGATCACCTGAACAGACTGAGTCATTTGCGTAATTCCTCCAGCAATTGATCAATTTGATCATTGGACATAAAGCTACACATCCGCTTATTATTAATCAGCAAAACGGGTGCATCTCCGCATGCCCCCATGCACTCACCTTCTTTTAATGTAAATAGCCCATCAGCACTGGTCTCATTAAATCCAACCCCCAGCTTTTGCTTTAAATAATCCGCAGCATCATTTCCACCCGATAAAGCACAAGGTAAATTGGTACAAACTGTGATTTTATACTTACCCAACGGTTTCAGATTGTACATATTATAAAATGTGGCAACTTCATACACCGCAATAGCCGGCATACCCAAGTATTTGGCAATGAAATCCATGGTTTCGGTAGCAAGCCAACCTTTCTCATCCTGTGCGATCGCAAGCGCCGACATGACTGCCGATTGCTTCTGATCGGTAGGGTACTTTGCAATCTCTCGATTTATTTTTTCCAAGGATTCAGCACTTAACATTTCTTTTATTTATCTGTCTATTTCACCAAAAACGATATCTTGTGTCCCAATAATTGCAACTAAATCAGCGATCATGTGGCCACGCGACATTTCATCCAAGGCCGCCAAATGAGCAAACCCTGGCGCTCGAATTTTTAAACGATAAGGTTTATTAGCACCATCAGAGATAATATAGATACCAAATTCCCCTTTGGGATGTTCAACCGCTGCATAGACTTCACCTGGCGGAACATGGATCCCTTCAGTAAAAAGCTTAAAGTGATGAATCATCTCTTCCATGTTTTGTTTCATGGCTACGCGCGAAGGTGGAGCTACTTTATGATTATCAACAATAACTGGCCCAGGATTGTTGCGCAGCCATTCAACACACTGCTTGATGATACGATTGGATTGCCGAAACTCCTCAATACGTACTAAATAGCGATCATAACAATCACCATTGACCCCTACAGGTATATCAAAATCAATTCGATCATAAACTTCGTAAGGCTGCTTCTTACGCAAATCCCATTCTACCCCAGAACCACGCAGCATCGGACCTGTAAAGCCCAAAGCCTTAGCTCGCTCCGGTGAAACTACGCCAATATCAACTAGTCTTTGTTTCCATATACGATTATCTGTCAGAAGCGTTTCATACTCATCGACATATTTTGGGAAACGATTGGTGAAATCCTCAATAAAATCAAGCAATGATCCCTGACGATTCTCATTTCTTATTTTCGTTTCTTTTTCGCCATGAATATGTGACGCCTGGTATTGGGGCATTGCCTCAGGCAAATCTCGATATACTCCACCTGGACGATAATATGCCGCATGCATTCTGGCACCTGACACGGCTTCATAGCAATCCATCAAATCTTCTCTATCACGAAACGCATAAAGAAATACTGTCATTGCGCCCACATCTAGCGCGTGCGCCCCTAGCCAAAGCAGGTGGTTCAGTATTCTCGTTATCTCATCGAACATGACTCGTATATACTGAGCCCGCAAAGGTACCTCAATTTGTAATAGCCGTTCTATTGCCATTACATATGCATGCTCATTCGCCATCATGGAAACATAATCCAGCCGATCCATATAAGGTACTGATTGGATATATGTCTTATTTTCAGCTAATTTCTCCGTGGCACGATGAAGCAATCCTATATGCGGATCGGCACGCCTTATCACTTCACCATCCAATTCCATCACCAGTCGCAAAACGCCATGTGCAGCAGGGTGTTGCGGTCCAAAATTCATGGTATAATTGCGTATTTCAGCCATATCCTAGACAATCCCGACATTAAAAAAGATATGTTTTGATTTCATACTTAATCGATTTTATCTTCCTCACCGTAATATTCCTCACGGATTACATACGGTGTTATTTCACGGGGTTCTATTGTGACGGGTTGATAAATGACTCGCTTCTGATCAGCATCATAGCGCATCTCCACATGCCCAGATAACGGAAAATCCTTGCGAAAGGGATTACCAATAAAACCATAATCAGTAAGAATTCTCCGCAAATCCTGATGATTCGAGAAAATAATACCGTAAAGATCAAATGCCTCGCGTTCAAACCAATTAGCTGATGGCCAAATGCCCATTACTGAATCCACAATCGGAAATTCATCATCATCGACAAATATCTTCACCCTTAGTCGATGATTGAGACTTATCGAGAGTAAGTGATAAACAACGGCAAAACGCCTGTTCTGACGCCCTTCTCCTGAAAAAGAGTCATTGGTATAGGCAGAATAATCCACACCACACAAATCAATGAGCATATCAAAATTCAAGTCAGGGTGATTGCATAGCACTTCCATTACATCCAGTAAATCACGCGATTGTGCCACGATAGTTATTTCTCTCAGGCGCTGGTTTAAACTAACCAATTTATCACCAAGCGCATTCTGCAAAGATGAGGAGAGTTTTTCAAAACGACTGATTGACATATTAGAGCCTAGCGCGCAATAGTATTCGTTCTTTTGATCTTATTCTGGAGCTGTATGATTCCATAAAGCAAAGCTTCAGCAGTAGGTGGACATCCGGGAACATAAATATCAACAGGTACAATCCGATCACATCCACGTACTACGGAATATGAATAGTGGTAGTACCCCCCGCCATTTGCACAGGATCCCATAGAAATTACCCAGCGTGGCTCAGCCATTTGATCATAAACCTTACGCAATGCCGGCGCCATTTTATTGCACAACGTTCCTGCCACAATCATTACATCCGATTGCCGCGGGCTAGGACGAAAAACGATACCAAATCGATCCAAATCATAACGTGAGGCTCCAGTCTGCATCATTTCTACCGCACAACAAGCAAGCCCAAAAGTCATTGGCCACATCGACCCAGTACGCCCCCAGTTAATCACGGAATCCAGACTAGTGGTTATAAAACCTTTATCTACTGTACCATCCATAATATCAATCCCACTCCAAGGCGCCTTTCTTCCATTCGTAAACAAAACCTACAATAAGTATGCCGAGAAATATCAGCATTGCAACAAAACCAAACATACCGATCTCATTTAACACAACCGCCCAAGGAAAAAGGAATGCAATCTCCAGATCAAATAGAATGAATAATATCGCAATCAAATAGTAGCGCACATCAAATTTCATACGCGCGTCTTCAAATGCTTCAAATCCACACTCGTAAGGGGATAATTTTTCGCTATCGGGCCTATTAGGTGCAAACAACCAACCAGCCAACATGGATAACACACCCACCGATAGTCCAATCAAAATAAAAAGTAAGACAGGGAAATAATTACCCAGCATTGTATCCAGCATAATCATTATTCTCATTATTGATTCATTCGCGTAGTTACCACTCTCTTAGCAAGAAATGGTGCCGATGGCGAGACTCGAACTCGCACAGCTTTCGCCACCGCCCCCTCAAGACGGCGTGTCTACCAATTCCACCACATCGGCTATTTATTTCTACGCAGACAATAAAATCTGCTCAATAGTGGCACTCAACATAATCATACACAACAGTTTAACTACTCAGGTATTTCTCGCGCCTTAGAGGTAGCTTCATTTTCTTCTGATATCTCAGAAGAAGACGCCGCATTTGATGATTTTTTTGCATCTTGAACCTCAACAGACTCCACTTCAAAACGCCTCATCACACTAGCCTCTTCCTTTCCACCGCCAGAGAAATAAGCCAGTAATAAGCTAGTGATAAAAAATACTGTAGCCGCCAAAGCCGTTGTTCGACTTAAAAAGTTAGCTGAGCCACTCGCACCAAACAGGCTTCCCGCTGAACCACTACCAAAGGCAGCTCCCATATCCGCACCCTTTCCGTGCTGTAATAGAACTAAAATAATAACTACCAATGCTGCCACTAGATGAATCGACCAAACTATTGTTTCCATTTTCTCTCTATATACGAATCAATGCCGTGCAGCTGAGCAGATTGAAATAAACTCGTCTGCAATCAAAGAAGCGCCTCCTATTAGCCCTCCATCGATATCAGGCATTGCAAATAAATCATTTGCATTACTAGATTTGACACTTCCTCCATAAAGGATCTGCACGCTAACTGCCACGCCTGCACTTTGCTTAGCAATCTTGTTACGTATGAATGCATGCACGCTTTGTGCCTGTGCGGGTGTCGCTGTTCTGCCTGTGCCAATAGCCCATACTGGCTCATAAGCAATAACTGATTGCACTAACGAATCAATGCCCATTAATTTAATTACTGCATCAAGCTGCTCTTCTATTACCCTCTCTGTTTCACCAATTTCACGTTGTGCCAACGTCTCACCTACACATAAAATAGGTATCAATCCAGCATCCTGAGCTTTCTTAAATTTTTCTGCCACTGTGTGGTTATCCTCACCAAACAGAGACCGCCTCTCGGAATGCCCGACAATTACATAACGACATGCAAAATCCAGCAACATTTCCGCGGCCACTTCTCCCGTATAGGCACCCAAATCAAACTGACTCACGTTTTGTGCTCCCCAAACAACATGAGTATCTTTCAGAATAAGCTGTACTGCTGGCAAATAAGGATATGGCGCACAAACTGCGCAAACGATATCTCGCAACTCAGCGGTTCCCGTAATAATCGCACTCAGCAACTCCTTGTTCTGAGCCAAGTTACCATTCATTTTCCAGTTACCGACAACCAATTTTGCGCGCATCCTCTTTTCCCCAAATATCAGAACACGGCATGCTACCCTTGAATAAGGGTCGCGTCAATCTCTTGACAAACCATAATTTTAGCGACTCAAATAACCAGAATGAAAGATTTCCTCGTAAGAACTTATAAAGTTGACAAAAGCAGTTCCATAAAAAAACACAACTTTTTAGTGATAAAACTCGCTGAGTCTGAACTGATTACTTAAATATTGCAATAGCTGAGTGCCGCCCAAATTCTGCGATTGAATTTTATTTTCATTTTCTGGTTGTGCAGAAGGGAGCTTGTAGAGTAGAAACAGGAGGGTAGTGCATCTGGTGGCGAGTTCAAGCATGATACCGTCAATTCTGGCGTTATTGGTCTAACGTGAGTGCAACATTAGGATCACCAGAGCATGGCTGGAAAAGTCTGAGAAAATCTAATACTAAGGAAAGGCTTCTTCTCGCGGATTCAGGATTCAGTTATCTACGCTGAATAAAGAAAAGGAATTGCCAGTGACAAAGTGTACCCAGGAATCATTTAATTTTCCAGAGGTAAAAAAACGTACTGTTGAAGTGAATTTCGCAAGATGGCGATATCACTTCAGATGGTGGCATCATGTTATTGCGGCAGGCAGATAAACGTATTGTATTGGGCTGAGCAAAGCCGTTGCTCAAGTGCTGGGATTGACAGGCAAGCCACAGTTTCTCCATGATAAGCTTTTATTCTCCACGCGGTGAAATGGAGAGCTGCATCAAGGAACACCAGCTTGATTTGTTTGCAGACCGCACCAGTTGCCATCGGCG
>CAZKPL010000029.1:0-32859 GCA_964554625.1 uncultured Nitrosomonas sp.
ATGGCTCGGACAGTACCGCCGGGCTCAAGCGCAACCTGGATAAGGACGACAACAAGATCATCGTCACCACCATCCAGAAGCTCAACAACCTGATGAAAAGTGAAAACGACTTGTCCATTTACAACAAGCAAGTGGTTTTTATTTTTGATGAGTGTCACCGCAGCCAGTTTGGTGAGGCGCAGAAAAACCTGAAGAAGAAATTCAAGAAATTTTGTCAGTTTGGCTTTACCGGCACCCCGATCTTCCCGCAGAACGCCCTTGGCGCTGAAACCACCGCCAGCGTGTTTGGCCGCGAGTTGCATTCTTATGTCATCACCGATGCTATCCGTGACGAAAAGGTGTTGAAGTTCAAGGTGGATTACAACGATGTGCGCCCGCAGTTCAAAGCCATTGAAACCGAGCAGGACGAGAAAAAACTCAGCGCGGCGGAGAACAAACAAGCCTTGTTGCACCCCGAGCGTATTCGAGAGATTACGCAGTACATATTGAATAACTTCCGGCAAAAAACCCATCGCCTGCAGGCTGGAACCAAAGGCTTTAATGCCATGTTTGCCGTGAGCAGTGTGGATGCCGCCAAGCTCTATTATGAGTCATTCAAGGATTTGCAAAAAGACAGCGATAAGCCACTGAAAGTCGCCACCATTTTCTCGTTTGCAGCCAATGAAGAACAGGATGCCATAGGCGACATTCAGGGTGAAAGCTTTGAGGTTTCCGCCATGAACAGCAGCGCCAAAGAGTTTTTAAGCGCGGCGATTGCTGACTATAACGCGCTGTTTAAAACCAATTTTGGTATAGATGGTAACGGATTTCAAAACTATTACCGCGATCTTGCGCTCAAGGTGAAAAACCAGGAGGTTGACTTGTTGATTGTGGTGGGCATGTTCTTAACGGGCTTTGATGCCCCCACCCTGAATACCCTATTTGTGGATAAAAACTTGCGTTACCACGGCTTACTACAGGCTTATTCGCGCACCAACCGTATTTTCGATGCCACCAAAACCTTTGGCAATATCGTCACCTTCCGCGATTTAGAGCAAGCTACCGTTGATGCCATTACCTTGTTTGGCGATAAAAACACCAAGAACGTGGTGCTGGAGAAAAGCTACAAGGAATACATGGAAGGCTTCACCGATGTGGTGACTGGTGATGCGCGGCGTGGCTTTATGGAAGTTGTGAGGGAGTTGGAGCAGCGCTTTCCCAACCCCACAGATATTGTTAAGGAATCCGACAAAAAGGCCTTTGCGAAACTGTTTGGCGAATATTTGCGCGTGGAGAATGTGTTGCAAAACTACGATGAATTCGCCAGCCTGAAAGCTTTGCAAAGCGTCGATATGAACGACCAGGCGGCGGTCGAGGCATTTAAGGCCAAGCATTATTTAAACGATGAGGACCTGGCCGCACTGCGAGCCATCAGAATACCCGCCGAGCGGAAAATTCAGGACTATCGCTCCACCTATAACGACATACGCGACTGGCTACGCCGTGAAAAATCTGCCGCCGAAAAAGAAAATTCCACTATTGATTGGGATGACGTGGTCTTTGAGGTGGATCTGCTTAAGTCACAAGAGATCAACCTGGACTACATTCTGGAGTTGATTTTTGAGAATAATAAGAAAGTTAAAGATAAAGCGGCACTGGTTGAAGATGTGCGCCGAGTGATTCGCGCCAGCCTGGGCAACCGCGCTAAAGAGAGCTTGCTGGTTGATTTTATTAATCAAACCGACCTGGACAAGATTGGCGATAAAGCCAGTGTTATTGATGCCTTCTTCAGCTTTGCACAGTCGGAACAACAGCGCGAGGCGCAAGAACTTATTAGTAGCGAGAGCCTGAATATTGCGGAGGCCAGGCGTTATATCGCCACCTCACTAAAACGGGAATTTGCCAGTGACAATGGCACTGAACTCAATGCCATTCTGCCTAAAATGAGCCCGTTAAACCCGCAGTACCTGACAAAAAAGCAGAGTGTCTTCCAGAAAATAGTCGCTTTTGTTGAGAAGTTTAAAGGCGTGGGTGGGCAGGTCTAATGGGATCGATCGTTCCATCCGTTTGGAGGGCCATCAAGACTGTCGTGCAGTCAGCAGAGCTTTCCCCCTAATTGAGGGCGAGTACAATGTAAACATTTACAGAATTCTTCGGTACTTATTTACGGTTGAAATGTTTAATAATTCAAATGCAAATGGTTGTGCGTTGTTTGCGACATTGGTATACACAACCGTTTTAGGAGTCATTTCAGGCCATAATTATAAAAGGTCTTACCCATGGCTCCTATCACCAGGGGCTTTTTTATTTATGGTACAGAAAAAGTAATTACCCCCTAAGACTAAAAAATCGATGGTGATTTAATTTCTTTTAAGGGATGTCATGAGGTTTACAGAAGATCATTTTATCGTAATCTTCAAATTTTAGTGAGCTAAACCTGAGCTACGATATAGCAAAGCGAGGGTGAAATTCCGGAGTGAGGCCGATGCGCTGAGGGGGCTATGCTGGAATCAGGACTGGGAAACTTTCGCTTCCCTTACCGAATCTGCCGCCTTGGACGCGCATGCGGGATCTGGTTCGGGTTCAGGGAAAGGACAATGACTTTGTGATTGCCGCGCCTTGAGTATTAATGCATTGTAAGCTTCCCAAAACCGCGCCAGGCGTTGGCCGCAAGATGGCGGCAAATTCGAGCAACTGCCGGAAGGCGCTGTATACACAAAGTACTTGTGATTGGCTTTATACACAATGAGATGTAATGGCGTCATCGTGAATTTCCTCCTTATTTTATTTACTCAAGCCAGCCTCGCCAATAAATTTACTGCGTGTCCCAGTCGCGGTACTGAGCAGTATTCGTTCCTTGCCTGTCCATTTGATAGGCGCTGCGCTCAGACTCTGTTTCACCAAAACTTGCTGCGTGTGTTTCTTCGTCTCTGTGTTCGATTCGCCTGATGCCAAGGAAACCGAGCAGGCCGATACCAACAAGAGCGAGCATGTCAGGCTCGGGAACAGCGGCGGCTGACGCTGCCTCGATGACGGTGCCGCTCAGGTTGAGCGTCAGGTAGTTATCGAAGAGATAGCGGCTGGCGGCTGCGCCAATGTTCGCATCCGACAAGCTGAGATGATAGGTTGCATTGAATGTTCCTGGGTTGGAGGTGTCAATGAAGGCAAGGAAATCATTGTTATCTCCCGCTTCCAGGCCGAGAAATTGAGTCAGGTTGGTGGTCAGTATCGAGGTATCGCCACTGCCGGTGATCAAATCCAGATCCAGCCCGGTACGTTCACCTAGCAGATTAAACAGGTTGAAGCTGAGTGAAGCAACAGGGTCTCCCGCATAGACCTGGCCAAAGTTCAGATTGAGCGCCGTTACCACCGAGTCTGCTGCAAAAGAGGCTTGCGCGTGTTGCAGATAGTTGTAGACCAGGCTGTAGCTGGTAGTAAGATCGGTCGGGTAAGAAGGGTCGTTATTGATATTCGAGTTGCTGATGCTTGCCGTAAGGGTTTCGCCAGGCATGCCCCCATGGCCCCGATTCGCAATCAGTGAAGTATCGACTTGCGTATTCAAGCTGCCTGACCCAACCCAACTGTTAAGATAGGTGCTATGGGTGATGGTTTGTGAAGGGGAAAGCCAGGAGCTGGATATGCCATCGTTTGGGCCGTTGTGCTTGAATGCGGTGTTCAGGGCGCCCGACACATTCAGCCCGTCGATTCCATGCCAGATAGTGCTCACCGTTGCGGTGCCCCCTGTAGGCGTGCTGCCGTCAGCACGCAAGTAGGTGGAGCTGCTGCCGGGTGTTATGGTTGCGGTGACACTCATCAGCACGCCATAGCTCGAATTGAATTGGCTGATGACAGGGCTTGCGGATTGGCTGGTATTCACGAAACTTGAGCTGGTGGTGCTATCCGAGACACTCAGATTGGCGCCGCTTAGCAGGATATTGCCGCCCGTTACGGTTGCGGTGAGAGGAATGGCTTGTACGCCAGCGCTGGACGCTAAAGCTGCGGCTAGTATCATGGGCTTAAATGGGGTTTTTAGAGGCGCCATTTGTGGAATACTCCTGTTGGTTATACGATGTCAGTCATTGTGGCCAATTACCCATGCTGCGCCTATCGTACCGAGGTACATCGTACTTTGGTCTAATCCGGGAGCGGCATGATCCGATGAGCGAATTAACGTAGGTGATAAGGTTAAGCAAGCATGAGGAATCTTTGGTATTGCGGATTTGTAATGGCTTCTATTGGGGTGATGATGGGATTATCTGGTCTGATAGCTGCCCAGGATAGTGCTGTCATCGAATTTAAAAATAAGGGGGAAATGATCAGAGCGCTGCGGCTGGATGAATTTGATAAGATTGCAACCGCAAGCCCTCTCCGGATTTTTGAGGCGCATGAGAAAAGAGTGCGCATTTATCAGGTTTATCCCGCCCGGCAGCTTTTCGATCAGGTTTTTGGGAAAAAATGGAGAGCGGCAGAAGAGATCGTCTTTCTCTGTGAAGACAGCTATCAGCCCAGCATTCCGGTGGCCAAGTTTCTTGCTTATGATGCCTACTTCGCTTTTGCCAGCGCCGACGATGCGCCGTTTATGCTCACTAACGTGCTGCAGAACAATGAAGTGGTCAAACCAGGGCCGCTTTATCTGGTATGGGATAATCTGAAGTCATCTGAATTACGCGAAGCAGGGGCAGTAGACATGCCTTATCAAGTGATAGGGATTGAACTTGCCTCTTTTGCGGCTCGTTTTCCTCATCTGTCTCCACCCGCCGATGCATCTCAGGAAGTGCAGCAGGGTTTTCTGCATTTTCGCAAATATTGTATCGCCTGCCATACGATCAATGGCCAGGGGGGCGGCAAGGCGCCTGAGCTGAATTATCCGCTCAGCGTGACTGAGTACATCAGGCCGGAATACCTGAAACGCTGGATGGATGATCCATCCAGCATCCGTTATGGCACGGTCATGCCAGCGCTTGCAGCGGAGACCCCGGCGCGGGAAAAGGTGATGGAAGAAATTATGGCTTATCTGCAAGCGATGCGCACTGTCAAGCGTGCGCCAGGCAAAGCACCCGAGTAATCCGCCAGATCTAATTGACATACCTTATATTTTTGAGAGGACTCGTATCCAGCCATGCATGAAATCAAGACCCTCTTGCTTTTTCTGGTAACGGCAGTCGCCGAGATTGCCGGCTGCTACTTGCCCTATCTCTGGCTCAAGGAGGGGAAAAGCGTGTGGCTGCTTGTTCCGGCGGCCTTCAGTCTTGCGTTATTTGCCTGGCTGCTTGCTTTACATCCCACTGCGGCGGGCCGCGTGTATGCCGCATACGGCGGCGTCTACGTTTTTGTGGCAATACTCTGGCTTTGGGGGGTGGATGGAATTAAACCTACAGCATGGGACTTGGCTGGATCCCTGGTTGCGTTAACGGGTATGGCTATTATTATGTTTGCACCCAGAGATATCTAGCTGTTTGTGCAGCAGCCCTGCTGCAGTGAATAAACGCGTGCCTGCTATCACCATTCAGCCCTCATTCCAACTGACCCGTTTCCATCCCGCGCAGGATGTTCAAGGCAAGCCCTTTGGCTTCCTGGAAACTTGACCGGTGGGTGACGATAATTGTAACGACACTCTTTTTGTCCCTGGTCCGTCGACAATGCACAGCAAGGTTATAGTCGTCGTTGACAAGCGCGACATCATCCGCACGTTTAAGGGTTTGCCCTGTGATTTCAGAAGCGATAGCGGTGTATGCCCGATTCAGACAGTCTTGTTTACCATAGTTTAACGGCAGTACAGCGTAAAAAAGAGAGGGAGAGGCGCTTTCTGCCTGTTTGATTGGGGCCGCGAACAGAGTGGCGCAAATGACCAATAAGGATCGCATCAATGTAACAGCTTGCATAGGCATAACATTTTCTCCAGAAAAGTACTCCCAGCATCCTCGAGACCGGGTTGCTCTTTGTCGCAGGGCGTACTGCATCATATTATGCAATACTCCCTGCTTCCTGCGAGAGCAATTTCTGTCTGACTATGGCCTATTCGCACGGAATGCTTGCCCCTTTACATGATCTATCCTCTCAAGAAATAGAGTCTCCTGTAAACCCGGGGCGATTCATTTGCTTTGGCCCAAGTTATCACTGGTATTGGTTGTTAGAGCATGCTATTCCAATAATGCCTTCCTACTGCGTTGTTACGATATGAATAATTTCAGTCAATTCAGTTATGGAAAGACAAATCGTATTGGGAAAACCTAAATCGCCAGCAGTAACGACTTTCGGATTACCTATTTCCCAAACCAGATTGAATCGTTCGCTGCTTATCATTTCATCAAAAGTTTCTTGTAGAGTCCTTCTCTTTATTATTTCGGAATTGCCGATAGGTTCAATATCAGTAAGCTCTTGTGGCATTCTTTCATCGGTACTCAAGCCATACCCGACCCATAATTCGCCATCACCAATATATGCGCTGACATCAACCGGAAAGTTGGAAACAAATGTTGGCATGACTGGCTGAAGCTGCCCTGTCGGCAGGGTAGTATATTCATGCGGTATAAAGGGTTTGGGTGAATCAGAATCGTTATGCTTTATCCAGTTTGTTCCATCAAATAACCATAACGCATCTGGCTGACTTTTGAGGCGAAAACCAACAAATACAAGTCCTTCTTTAAAATGATCTTCCTTGGAAATAATCAGATAATGATCCAGCATGATACTGTTGAGTTTATTGGGCTCTGCATGTAAGGATGTTTGCGGGAAGCACATTTTTCCTGGTTCTGAAAATTTGGTAGTAATCTCTTGATCTGCCTGAGTTAATGGTATACAGAATAGAGAAATGCACAGTGATGCTGAGAATTTCTTAAAGTATGACATTCTTATCTCCTTAGCTTATAAATTAGGAATACGTACTCTGCGATAAGTCTGGGTTCCTACTGGCGCTGGTAAGTTGTAGGTAACCGGAATACTTGCAGTGGAAACAATCCAGGCTGTAATATCCGCAATCGAAATCCCTGAGGGATAGGCTGCTTTGACGGCAGCATATATGCCTGCTACGTGTGGCGATGCTTGTGATGTACCCTTCATTAATTTTGTGGCTGTTGTCGAGGAGTGGTCTGCAGAACGGATTGAAGTTGTGCTACTGCCACCAGGAGCCAGTAAAATCGGGCCTACGAAACTGCTGGGATTGCCAATATTTGCGAAACTTGCTAGAGATGTGCCGCTTGCATCATTTGCAACCGAGCTGACCTTGATGGCTTGAGAAACACAGGCAGGCCACGATATACCGTTGCGACTGCCATTGTTTCCTGTAGCAGCGACTACAGGAATACCTCTGGATGTTAAATTCGAAATGAGTGTAGTGATTGCAGAACTAGCGGTATCGCAAGCTCCAGCAGTTTGTGCGAAGATTCCTCCGCCAAGACTCATATTAACAACAAAAGGATTATTTATTCCGGTTACAGTATTGTCATATACCGTTTGAAGGGCTTTCTGGATATCTGTGTTGAATGCTGCAGCTGCCGGAGAGGTATTATTATAAGAAAAAACCTGTGCTGAAATGATAGAGGCATCAGGGCTGACGCCTTGCAAATTTGAGGGAGTAATACTTGCACTTTGGCGGCCTGCTGCAATTCCAGCAACATGTGTGCCGTGTGCACAATCATGAGTACCCAATGATGCTAATGTGTTGCAAACAGTCAGATTGGAATAAGGTTCCCCTGATCCAGCGAGATTCAATGGACTGTCGCCTGATGCGTCCGGACTGGGGCAAATCGTTGAATAAGAAATCCCGCCATTAGTGGCATTTGAACCAAAGCATGCTTCAAAAGTAACCCTGGATACACCGCTAGCCGTGAAAAACGCATGATTTTTGCGTATACCGGAATCTACGATAACAATATTTTGTCCCGCAGCGCGATAGCCTGCGTTCCAAGCAGATGACATGTTAAGTAATGCTGTGCTGTTAGTCAGCGTTGTCCAGGCAACTGGCTTGTTCAGCTCGACACTCAGGATTCTCGCATCGGCATCGTCGTATAATTTCGCTAATGCTTCAAAGGGAAGTTTTATGTGCAATACGCCGATTTCCGAGCCGGTTGATGTGTCTGTGGCAGGTGCTGATGCGCCAATTTTGGAGAGAATGTCATCAAAAGCACGTTGGTTGGCGTTAGTTTGAGCTTTGATTGCGGTTGATGACATGTAACCCGTTTTCGCCGAAGAGAAATCACCGCCGCGTAATATAATCATGATTTCCGCTTCACCGTGTTCTTTGGCTGCTTCTAATACTTCTTCCGGCCATTGTGCTTTTCTGGGATCTGCATAACCGATAGGGCGAATGGCTCTTACATCATCTCTTTCAATGAGGGCATAAAATGCATTTCTGTCGATACTTGCTCGAATGACGGGTCTATTTTCGACTATTTCCGTAACGTTGATTCCTTGGGCAAAATGCTCAGTGTTTATATTACTTAGTATACGCTGCATTTGCTCTGACATTGCTGGCGACGGTTTGAATATGGTATTGCCAAGGTTGTCCAAATCATAGTCAGCGGCATCCGTATTCAGAAATATGTCAACATTTGCACTGTCATTTGTATTGATCGCGGTTTCGATTGCTTCAAGACTGTCGTCATCATCGACCGCCTTGATACGATATGAGTGTGTCACATCCCGGGCAAATGAAATCGCATTATTGCTGCCAGCCAGAATACGAAGGCCAATTTCGTTCACATAGGCACCCATTTGACCGATGCTATTATTCCAGTGGCCCGATTTCAGTGCATTCTGACCCAGCTCGACAAGAACGTTTTGAGCTTTATTTTTCATTGCCGTGCTTAATGAAGTCTGCTTATTTGTTATGTCTTCGAGCGTTACCGTATCATCCAGAGTAATCAGTACTCGAACAAAGCCTTTTGAATTGACTTCATTGAGGAGACTTTCGTAATCACTAGCATCATATTGTGCTGCCAGTGATAAAGATGTTGATGCTACAAATAGGAGAAATATTGAGAAGGGACTTAAGATTATTTGAGACTTGAGACTTGAGACTTGAGACTTGTTGTTATTATTCTCATTTCATTTGCACTCCTTTATATGAATTATTGGAGCGGTCTTTATATCATATTGCTCAATACAATGGGGTTTACCATTATATTTTTCAGGATGACAGGTCGCGATAGGAATGCCGGTTACCCGGCATTCCTATCGCGACCACATGATCATCGTCTAACAGGGTTTTTTCTGCCAGGATCAGCGATTTTCTTCTCGATAGTTTGTCAGTAACCCCGCCACGATAATAATGAGCCCCATGGCAATATAAAAATTCCGGGCGACAGCTTCGTCAGCAAAACCCAGGATAAAGGGGATCGCCACCAGGACGGGGCCAACAATGCGCTCGATCCAGCCATGCAGGGTGAAAGCAAGCATCTTGAAAATGCCAAGGGAGAAATCCGAAGCCAGGGTAACCGTCAGATGAACCGCGGCCAATCCATATGCCAGCATGGCAGGTATTTGACTTAAATCTAATAGGGTGGGGGCCAGTAAGAATATGACAACTGTCAGAAAATCCAAATAGCCATGGTTGCGTGCTGAAATTATTTTCATTTGACTGCTCCTTTCATTGATGATGGGTAACAGCCCACACTCTAATATAGCGTATTGGCAGTGTCTGTTAGCCAGACAACAGTCGTTCAGGGTGAGTATCACTGCGGCGGAGTTTAGTCATGCGCATCATTGATCAATGCGGTGTCGTTGATACAAATTTGCTCGCGTGTATAGTCCAGCATTCCTCGGTTCCTGAAATCATTCATGATCGTGCTGACTACGGAACGACTGGCGCCGACCAAGTCCGCCAGCTCCTGTTGCGTGAGGAAGATTTCCAGGGTATATCCATGCGTGCATCGTGCTCCAAATAATTGGGCCAGTTCCAGCAGCATTGCGATAACCCGTTTCTCGACCGGCTGAGTAAGAATAGCCCTGAGCTTGCGCTCGATTTGTTGCTGACGGGTATAGATTGTCTCGAAAACGGCCCATGACCATTCTGGCCAGCGAGACATCAATTGCTTGAAATCCCTGTGTTCGATCTGATAAAACACCACCTTTCCCAGGGCCTGCGCGCTTTCTTCCATGGCTTGACTGGCAGCATCCCGCAGCAGGTGGCCGATGATGTCTCCTTGCCTTAGCAGGGCGAGCGTCAGCTCGTTTCCCTGTATTGTGAGATGTGAGAGCTTAACGATACCCTCTTTAATCCAGAAGAAACCCGCGCAACACTCTCCCTGACGATAAAGAAAATGTTTATCAGGGATTTCAATTTCCTGAATAGAAGGGCATTCTTTCTTCCATTGCGCCAGCTTCCATTCGAGGAACGGCTTGAGCAATGCCGTTTCTGTATTGTCTGGCGTTAACGAAGGCATCAGCTATTCCGGTTTCCTGCCAGCAAATTTATCGCTTGCTTCCCCACAGTTGGGTAAGGCGCGCATCGCGGCCACATCTGCTACGGTAGTATGAGTAGCGGACAGGGTTTTTGAGGTGGTAATCCTGGTGATATTCCTCTGCTGGGTAAAATTCCGTGGCAGGCAATATTTCGGTTACAACAGGTTGATTAAAACGGCTGGAAGCGACAAGCTCCGATTTAGAGGCTTCTGCCAGCCGTTGCTGGTCACGATCACGATAAAAAATGGCACTCCGGTATTGTGAGCCGTGATCACAAAACTGAGCGTCTGGTGTCAGAGGATCGATCGTTGGCCAGTAAGCGGCAAGCAGGCTGGCATAATTGGTTTTGGCTGGATCAAAATAGATCTGTACCGCTTCGACGTGCCCGGTTTTGCCTTTGCTGACCTGCTCATAAGTAGGATTGGCTACTTTTCCGCCAATGTATCCCGAGATAGTGGCCACCACGCCCGGCACCTTATCAAAATCCGCTTCCGTGCACCAGAAACACCCGCCTGCAAAGATTGCGATTTCCAGGGTGGTTTCTTCGGATGGGTTTTTGGATTGATGGTTGGCCCCGGCCAGAAGCTTACGATCCGATTGCTGGCACCCGGCAAGCGCAATCACCGTCAAGAGTATCCCGATGCCTGCTCTTCGGTAAGTCATGCAGCGCAATTTCATCAACCGCTTTATCACTTTGTTTATCCCCTCAGTTCAGGGAGCGCTTCTTCTTCCGGGATAAACCGGAGCGCCAGGCCATTGTTACACCAGCGTTCGCCGCGCGGTGGCGGGCCATCATTGAAAACATGACCCTGGTGCCCGCCGCAGCGTGCGCAGTGATATTCGGTCCGCGGCCAGATCAGCATGAAATCACGTTTTGTCTCGGTATGACCGGCAATAGGCTGGGTAAAACTGGGCCAGCCCGTGCCACTCTCATATTTGTGTTCGCTTTCGAATAACGGTAAATAGCAGGCAGCACAAATGTAAGTGCCATCGCGGTGCTCTTTATTGAGCGGGCTGCTTTCGGGGCGCTCGGTGTCTTCTTCGAACAGCACGCGATAAGCTTCCGGGGATACCAGTGAACGCCATTCTTCATGCGGCTTCTTGAGGGGGGTGACTGTAACGGGATCAGTTTTGATTTTCGTGCTCCTTTGTTCTTCAGCGATGAGTTCACGTGAACAGGATGATATTAAAGGCAGTGTCGCCAATGCAATCAACCCTTCCAGAAGAGTGCGTCGTTTCATAATGAATTCTCATTTTTCTCAAATAAGTCAGCAAAAATTTGATTGCGAGCGCACAGTATAGTTCATAACAGGCGCAACCCTTTCTTTGGACTCGCTTTCTTCAAGGCTGCCTGCTACTTTCTGAGGAGAGGGCGCTTTACAAGGTGAGATAGGGAATATGAATATTTTATGGCGATCACCGGAAAAGTGCAGATAACCGGTACAGGTGGTAAGCAGCCCCACCTTTAGGGCGGGGCCGAAGAGCGAGGTACGATTACTGGCAGCCTGAGTCTGCGAAAATAACTTCCCAGTTCATGGAGTTGCCGCGCCGATTCATGACGACATTGTATTCTTGGCCATCGACCAGTACGCAGGGTATCACTAATTCACCCGCAGCGAGATCAGCGCGTGCTATGGAAGGCGTAAAGGGAACATCTGGCAGGCAGGCTTTCACGTCATATTTGACATAGGTGTTTTCTGCAGCACCGGGTAGAATTTCTGTTGGCGCTTTAAGCGTTGCCACATAAAGATCATTGCCGGCTAATTTTACATCGACTGCACCAGGCAGAGGAATTTCTATGCCAGCCGAGCTTCCCGAACTAAAAACGCCATTATTATAAGTGCAGGATAGCTGTTCATTGGATGGATCCGGCAGGATAGTCAGACTTGTACCCGTTGCTATGAAAACCGCGTGTCCTTTAGCGATGGTCATCTGATCGGCGTGGCTCGGCAGGGAGAGTGCTGAGCCTATGACTGCAAAACTTAATGATAAAAACAGATTTTTCATACGCTTCCTAAAAAATTAAAGGTTTGGAATCAACTCTCGAATTGCACACATGAAATGTGCGGGGGTTATTTTATGATGCGTCCTTTTTCATTCTATATAAATCTGGTTCCAAGCAAAACGGTGATATCAGGGGGATTGCAGCCTCTTTTCCATTACTTGGATTGCTTCCGCCATTCCTTACTGTCTTTTTTCTACACGGAAAACAGCGCCATCCAACAAATTCAATAAGGTGGCGGAGGTGGGGGGCTGCCTGGCGGCGGTGGCGGATAGCTTCCTGAGGGAGCGTGCTGGGGAGCGGATCTATCATAACCCCCGCCACTTGGAGATCCCTCATTGATGAATCGACCTGGAGAGGGAATACGATGACCATTCGCGTACATACACTGCATATAAGCTGCATCATAGCGTTGCTGGCCGATCTGGCCGGAAGATTGTGCAGCGCTGCTTCCGGTCAATCCTCCCGCCAATAGTCCGCTACCCGCGCCAATGGCCGCGCCGCGTCCACCTCCAAATGCGGCGCCTGCGATGGCGCCCAATGCAGTGGTAACGGCGGCGCTTTCCATTCCACTCAATATGGATGTCTGCCGGGGCGTCTGACCACTGATTTGCTCGCTGGCGAATTGCCTGCAGAGAAAGTCGTCCGCTCTGAATTGATCAAAGGTTTTATTTGCAGCAGGTAAAACCATGACATTTGGGCCTGTTGGTACATGTACACAGGCTGTTAGCAGGGCAAGCGGCAGAAGAATGGATAATTTGGCAATTCCAGGCATAACGAGAACTTCCTTTAATGATGTGATTAAATAGGCTGTGGAGGAACTTTTAACCAGCCTCCTGGGCACTTTCTGACATAAGGATAATATCCTTCTGGATTTCGACAGTAGTACCAGTAATTGGTTTTTGGCGCAGGAGGAGGATATGAAACACGCTGTTGCTGGATATAAGCCGGTTTTCTGGGGGGCGCAACGATCATTGCTACCGGCAATACCGGCGGCGTCGCAATGACTGCGGGGAAACCACCTGACGGATAGTAGCCTCCCAAACGGTTATAGGGGTCAAAGCCAATATGGCCAAAAGGAACCTGGCGACTATAAAAACCCATTCCCCCGAAAGCACTGAAGTGGCTGTAGACACCAAAACTACTACCAGGAGAGAAGCTGCCCAACCCATAATAACCAAAGCTTCCGAAAGGAGGAGCATAAGGAAGGAAGGGATTAAAAGGCCCCAATCCCAATCCCAGTCCGACACCCAGGCCAAAGCCGATATCAAATCCATCCTGATGGTGGTGATGCCCGTGATGGTGGTTCCAATTATGGCGATGATGCCCTGAGTCATGATCATGCCCATTATTCTGAGCCGATTGAACATTGTGGATATTAATATTCTGAGGAGGGGAGTCATCCTGAACAGCGGTATTGCCTTGGGCGGGCTGAGTTCCCTGAACTGACCCACCTGCCTGGGTAGATTCGCCTTCCTCGGCTAGCTGATTTGGCTGGGTTGATTCGCCAGTCTGTACAGGCGAGCTATCCTGAGTGGTCTCATCGTTATGGGCAGCTTGATTTGCGGGTGTCGACCCGCCATCCTGAGATGCTGGATCAATCTGGGCGGACTCGCCAGTTTCAGTTGCTTCGGCAGAGGAACCGTCTTGAGCAAGCTCAGCTTTCTCGGGGGCTTGATCGAACCCGGCAGATTCATTCTCTGGCATAGGCAGGTTATCCTGATTAGATTCGCTCATCTCGGCAGTTTGCTCAGTTTCGATCGGCACTTCTTCCCGGGCAAACGCTTCGCCTCGAGCAGACTCAATATCCTGGCTTGAGCCCTCATCTACCGCAAAATCGTTCGATTGCCCAAAATCATCTGCTTGATCAAAGCTTCCACTCTGGCCAGGATCATCCGTTAATTCAAAACCTTCCTGTTGATCAAAACCACCGCCCGGACCAAAAGCATCGCTCTGATCGAAATTTCCGCCTTGGTAAAAGTCATCACCTTGACCAAAATCGCCTCCAAGATTTCCGTTCTGGTCAAAATCGCCACCAACGAAATCACCGTCAGTATCAACATCGCCGCCATCATCCCCCCCAGAATCTCCACCGGCATCAAAATCACCTCCGGAGTCACCCCCATCAAAACCACCCCCATCCCGATCAGCAGCCCATAGTGGACCTGCCAATACCAAGCCGATCAGAGCGATGGTCATACAAATCAATTTGAATTTCTTCATATCAATCTCTAGTTGGGTCTGGTGGAGTTAAACAAATGATTAAATTAAACAGCATGAGTGATCTCATGGTGCCCAGCCTACTGGCTCAGCAATCAGCATGCATGTGCCATGCAGGACATTGATCTTATCTTATTGAGCTGATCCTGAATGAATGCTGAATGCGTTATCTTCGCTATTGAGGTGGAAACAAATTCTATACCTGGAAAGCAAAACGTTTAATTTCTAGATTGGCTGGTTCGTCTATGCTACATTGAGTGCCAGCGCATTTGTCTGGAGGATACGCTCAATAGAGCCTTCTGTCCTAAATGACAAATTACTTTCAGTGAGACGCGTAATTTCTCGTCCATGGTTAGAAAGGAATGAGCATGGGAGCATGGCTGGAGCTATGGGATATTTTCTGCTGTTGTTCAAGGAAGATGACCATGAGGAACACAGCGGGTTGGCTATTCATCATGGCTGGGCTGGGCGGATGTGCAGTGGGGCCGGATTACCAGCAGCCCACACCCGCAATTCCAGATCATTGGCAAGCAGCACAGGGGAAGTTCGATGAATGGTCCAGTTCAGTAGCGCTGAAAGCAGTGGATCCTGAGAACTTGAAAAACTGGTGGAAGCATTTCAATGATCCTCAGTTGAACCGTTTAATGGATCGAGCCTTATCCGATAATCTCGATCTCAAAATGGTCGTGGCGCGCATCGGTCAGGCTCGAGCTGAGCGCAGCGCCGTTCGCGCAGAACTTTTTCCAAGCGTGGATGCAACAGCCGGTGCGCAACGTCAGGATAACCCTTTCCCCGGCTTTGCACCCGATATCAAATTCAATTTATTCCAACTGGGCTTTGATGCCTTGTGGGAAATCGATCTGTTTGGCCGCTTACGCCGCCGCTTGGAAGCAGCCTCCGCAGATCTGGATGCCGTAAAAGAGCAGTATAGCCAGACCTTGGTGACGCTGACCGCTGATCTGGCGCGTAGCTATATTGAATACCGCAGTTTGCAGAACCAATTGCGTATTACCCGCGCCAACCTGGCTACCCAGCAAACCACGCAGGAGTTGACAGCGAAGCTTTTCAAGGAAGGCGTAGGAACCCGATACGACGCCGTGCGGGCGAGCGCCCAGACTGAAACGACCCGGTCGCAGATTCCTAACCTGGAAGGCGATTTGACAGCTGCATTGCGGCAACTGGAAGTATTGGTTGGGCGGCAACCGGGAACGCTTGCGGATGAGCTGGATAAGCCAGATGCTGTGCCGATGGCGCCCGGCCCCGCCATTCTGGCTTCGCCTGCAGCGACCCTCCGTCACCGTCCTGATCTGCGCATAGCCGAGCGTCAGCTTGCGGCTGCTACGGCCATGCAGGGGGCCGCGATTGCGGAGCTATTCCCACGGCTGTCGCTGTCAACTTTTCTGGGTTTGCGCAATACGGAGCTCGATGCCTTGTTCAAATCGGCCGCTTTTTCCTATGGTACTTCTGCTACTCTGTTGCAACCCTTGCTCAATTTCGGTCGCATCCGGGCCGGGATCGACCTGGCAGATGCGCGGCAGCAGGAAGCCTATCTGGCGTTTGAAAAAACCGTGCTGGAAGCGCTCAGGGAAACAGAAACCGCCTTGACGCGCTATCTCAAGGAGGAAATACGGCGGCAGGCGCTGGCGCGCGCTGTAACTGACTTGCGCGAAGCGGTTCGGCTGTCACAACTGCGTTTTCAGGTAGGCACCATCTCGTTTCTGGATGTGCTAGACGCCCAGCGCGCACTTTACGCGGCCGAGATCGAGCTGGCCCGTTCCCAAGAGAAGACCTCTACTAATCTGATCGCGGTCTACAAGACGCTGGGCGGCGGAGCGGATGCCGCCATGCCACAGGCAGAAACCACTGCGGAGGAATGATGAATCAACAGGCAAAATCGGCGCTGATCGTTGTCTTGAGCGGCATGGCCATCCTCGTGGCCATTGCAGCATGGTGGTTGCTGCGCCCTGCTGGACTGCCTGCCGGCATGGTCGCAGGCAATGGCCGGATCGAAGCAACTGAAATCGATATCGCCACCAAGACCGCTGGTCGCGTCGTCGAGATTCTAGCCAGGGAGGGCGATTTTGTGCAGGCCAATATGGTGCTCGCCCGTATGGATACGCAAGTGCTGCTTGCTCAGCAGGCTGAGGCGCAAGCGCAGGTTCGCCGTGCCGAGCATGCCTACCAAACGGCACAAGCCATCGTTATTCAACGCGAAAGTGAACAGGCCGCCGCTCAGGCAGTAGTGGCTCAGCGCCGCGCGGAGCTGGATGCTGCACGCAAACGGCTGAAGCGCACGCACACATTGGCGGGTGAAGGCGCTGCGGCACAACAGGAGCTGGATGATGACCGCGCCCGGGTACTGAGCGCCCAGGCTGCGGTCAGGGCAGCACAAGCCCAGGTTGCTGCGACAAATGCCGGGATCGAAGCAGCAAAGTCGCAAGTGGTCGAGTCGCAATCGGTCATTGCAGCCACCCAAGCGACGGTTATGCGCCTGCAGGCAGATATTGATGATAGTGAGCTGAAGGCGCCGCGTGACGGCCGCGTACAGTATCGCGTTGCTGAGCCCGGGGAAGTACTGAATGCCGGCGGGCGGGTGCTGAATATGGTCGATCTTGCCGATGTCTATATGACTTTTTTTCTGCCTACCGAGGCGGCAGGCAAAGTCGCGCTCGGCAGCGATATCCGTCTGGTGCTCGATGCTGCGCCGAACTATGTGATTCCAGCCAGGGCCAGCTTCGTTGCCAGCGTCGCCCAATTCACTCCTAAAACGGTGGAGACCGAGAGCGAACGCCTGAAACTGATGTTCCGCGTGCGTGCGCGAATCGACCCCGAACTGCTGAAGCGTCATCTCGAAAAGATTAAGACCGGTGTGCCAGGCATGGCCTACGTCAAGCTTGATCCTGCAGTTGCCTGGCCGCCGCAACTTGAGATCAGGTTGCCGCAATGAGTACCCCTATTCCAGGTGTCGCTGTTGCAGTAGCGCCAGTAGTGCGTGTGCGGGACGTCAGTCTACGCTATGGCGATAACCTCGCTCTTGACAGCCTCAGTGTGGCGATTCCCGCCAACCGCATGGTGGGTTTGATCGGCCCTGATGGCGTGGGTAAATCCAGCCTGATGTCGCTGCTAACAGGCGTGCGGGCGGTGCAGCGAGGCCAGATCGAAGTGCTGGGCGGTGACATGACCGATTCCGCGCATCGCCGTGCGGTGTGCCCACGCATCGCTTACATGCCACAGGGGTTGGGTAAGAATCTTTATCACACGCTATCAGTGTTCGAGAACATCGATTTCTTTGGTCGCTTGTTCGGCTATGAGCAGACCGAGCGTCATCGGCGTATTGATGAGCTGCTTGAAAGCACCGCTCTTGCGCCGTTTCGGGACCGCCCGGCAGGCAAGTTATCAGGCGGTATGAAACAAAAGCTGGGTTTGTGCTGCGCATTGATCCACGAACCTGACCTGCTGGTGCTCGATGAGCCAACCACGGGAGTCGATCCGTTGTCGCGTGCCCAGTTCTGGGAATTGATCGAGCGTTTGCGTAGACGCCATGGCGGTATGAGCGTACTTGTTTCCACTGCCTACATGGACGAAGCGGAGCGCTTTGATTGGCTGGTGGCGATGGATGCGGGCAAGATCCTGGCGAACGGCACTGCGCTGGAACTGCGTGCGCGCACCGGTACTGACACGTTGGAAGCAGCGTTCATCCAACTGCTGCCGGAGGAAAAGCGCAAGGGGCACAAGGCCGTGGTGATTCCGCCGCGAGACACTGAAGGTGTCCAGGAAATCGCTATCGAAGCGCATGATCTGACCATGCGTTTCGGCGATTTTGTCGCGGTCGACCGCGTTAGCCTGCGCATCGAACGCGGCGAGATCTTCGGATTTCTCGGCTCCAACGGTTGCGGCAAATCGACCACGATGAAGATGCTGACCGGTCTGCTGCCGCCAAGCGAAGGCGAGGCGCGGCTGTTCGGCCGGGTTATCGATGCCGCCAACCTGGCTACCCGCAAGCGTGTCGGCTATATGTCACAGGCATTCTCACTGTATTCCGAACTGACTGTGCGGCAGAATCTGGAACTGCACGCAAAGCTGTTCCACCTGCCTAATGCCGCTATTCCTGCACGCGTCGCCGAGATGGCTGAGCGTTTCATGCTCGGTGCAGTGATGGATGTCCTTCCTGAGGCCATGCCACTGGGCATGCGCCAGCGCTTGTCTCTGGCAGTGGCAGTCATTCACAGGCCGGACCTGCTGATCCTCGACGAGCCGACCTCCGGCGTGGATCCGGTGGCGCGTGATATGTTCTGGGAGCTGATCATCTCGCTTGCGCGACGCGACCAGGTCACCATTTTCATTTCTACCCACTTCATGAACGAGGCCGAGCGCTGTGACCGCATTTCGCTGATGCACGCCGGCAAGGTGCTCGCCAGCGACACCCCCGCCGCGCTGATCCAGCGCAGCGGCCACGCCACATTGGAAGAGGCCTTTATCGATTACCTGAAGGAAGCGAGCGGGCATGAGGACGAATCAGCGAGCGAACCACTGACACCCGCCACTGGCGCCGCTGTTCCGGCGCATGGCCATGCCGCCAGAATCAGCACTCACTTCAGTCTGCTGCGACTGCTCAGTTACACCCGGCGCGAGTCGCTCGAACTGCGCCGTGACCCGGTTCGCGGCTCGATTGCGCTGCTCGGCACGGTGTTACTGCTGTTCATCATGGGCTATGGCATCAGCATGGATGTGGAGAATCTGCGCTTTGCCGTGCTCGATCGTGATCAGACTACGCTCAGTCAGAACTACGCACTTGACCTTGGCGGTTCACGTTACTTTATCGCACAGCCGCCCATTGCTGATTATAACGAGCTTGACCGGCGCATGCGCAGCGGAGAGCTGAGCCTGGCACTGGAGATTCCACCGAATTTTGCGCGTGATCTGGCGCGTGGAGATAACGTCAGGATTGGCGCCTGGATCGATGGCGCGATGCCGAGTCGCGCCGAGAACGTGCGCGGCTATGTGCAGGCCATGCACCAGGGTTGGTTGATGGAACAGGCGCGCCGTCATGCCGCAAGCCATGTGCCTGCCGGATTGGTGACGATCGAGACGCGTTTTCGTTATAACCCCGACGTCAAGAGCCTGCCGGCCATCGTGCCTGCAGTGATTCCAGAGCTGCTGATGCTGATTCTGACCATGCTCAGCGCGTTGAGCGTGGTGCGTGAGAAGGAGCTCGGATCCATCCTCAATCTGTATGTTACACCGGTGACCAAACTGGAATTTCTCCTCGGCAAACAATTCCCCTACATCGTCATGGGAATGATCAACTTCTTCCTCCTGTGCGCCTTAGCCGTATTTGTATTTGGCGTGCCCCTCAAAGGTGATTTTCTGCTGCTGACCTTGGCTGCGCTGCTCTACGTTACGTCTGCCACCGGCTTGGGATTGCTGATCTCGGCCTTCACCCGCAGCCAGATCGCCGCCATCTTTGCCACGGCGCTCGGCACCATGATTCCGGCCTCGCAGTATTCCGGCATGATTGATCCGGTATCCTCGCTGGAAGGCGGGGCGCGCTTCATTGGCGAAATCTACCCGACTACTCATTTTCTGACCATCAGCCGCGGCACTTTCTCCAAGGCATTGGGTTTCGCTGATCTTAGCCCTTCGCTGCTGCCCCTCGCCATCTCCATTCCCGTGCTCCTGGGCCTGAGCATCGCGTTGCTGAAGAAACAGGAGCGTTAGCCTTGCACACACTGCTTAACATCTTCCATCTCGGGATCAAGGAATTGCGCAGTCTGGGGCGTGATACGCTGATGTTGATCCTGATTCTGTTCGCCTTCACCGGCCAAGTGTATCTGGCTGCGACCGGTCTTCCCAGTTCATTGAACAAGGCGCCCATCGCTGTCGTTGACGAAGATCGCTCGCAATTGTCGACCCGCATCTTCAATGCTTTTTATCCGCCCTATTTCCTGGCGCCGGTGATCATCGATCAGTACGCCACCGACCCGGGCTTGGATGTGGGTCTGTATACTTTCGTGCTCGATATTCCGTCTGATTTTCAGCGCGACGTGCTGGCCGGGCGCCGGCCGGCAGTCCAGCTCAACATCGACGCCACGCGCATGTCGCAAGCTTTCATCGGTAACAGCTATATCCAGAACATTATTACTGGCGAGGTCGCGGACTTCGTTCAGGGCCATCGCGCGATGATCACGCTGCCCGCGGAGCTCGAAGTACGTGTGCGCTTCAATCCCAATTTGGATCCAATGTGGTTCGGTGCGGTCATGCAGGTGATCAACAGCATTACCATGCTGTCCATCATTCTCACTGGCGCGGCGCTGATTCGCGAGCGTGAGCACGGTACCATCGAGCACCTGCTGGTGATGCCGCTGGTCCCGTTCGAAATTATGATGGCCAAGGTCTGGGCTATGGGGCTGGTGGTGGTGGTCGTGGCGACAGCATCGATAGTCTTTGTGGTCCAGGATTTGCTTGAGGTACCGATAGAAGGTTCGATCGGACTGTTCGTTGGCGGGATGATGCTGCATCTTTTCGCCACTACTTCGATGGGTATTTTTCTCGGCACGGTGGCACGCTCGATGCCGCAAATGGGCCTTTTGATGATCATCTCTCTGCTGCCGTTGCAGATGCTATCCGGCAGCATGACGCCGCGCGAAAGTATGCCCGGACTGGTGCAGAATATCATGTTGATGGCGCCGACCACCCATTTCGTTTCACTCGCCCAGGCAATTCTCTACCGTGGAGCAGATTTCAGGATCGTCTGGCCGGAATTGTTCGCACTGATTGCGATCGGCAGTATTTTTTTCTTGCTGGCGCTGGCCCGCTTCCGTAAGACCATCAGCTCGATGGCATGATCGGTGCTGCGCATGGTGACGACCAGCAATCTAATTTTACTGGCTAATTAAATGATTGAGTGATTGAGGTTGAACCAGTTTTCTGAGCGCGGTATCAAACAAGGGTGAAGGATGTTGCTAAAAATGCATCACAAGGAGGTTATATGGATTCACCACATTGTCGCCATGAGCTAAATAAAAATACGGCGCAATCCGCACTGCCGGCTAATGGAACAGAAGGAATTTACACCTGTCCCATGCATCCTGAAATCCGGCAAGAAGGTCCGGGAAACTGCCCGATCTGCGGCATGGCGCTGGAGCCAGCCACGATGACAGGAGAAGAAGGCGAAAATCCGGAACTGACCGATATGCGTAAAAGGTTCTGGATCGGCTTAGTCTTGACTCTGCCTGTTTTCATCCTGGAAATGAGTGCGCATTTTATCGATTTGCATCATTACCTCAGCGGCGCCCTATCTCACTGGATACAGCTGGCGCTGGCGACACCCGTGGTGCTTTGGGCCGGAAAACCTTTCTTTGCGCGCGGCTGGGCTTCGTTGCAAACGCGCAAACTGAATATGTTCACCCTGATTGCCATGGGCACAGGGGTAGCTTGGCTATATAGCATGGTCGCGGCATCAGCGCCCGGTATTTTCCCTGACGCCTTCCGTCAGGCGGACGGAACGGTAGCCGTCTATTTCGAAGCGGCGGCGGTGATTACGGTGCTGGTCCTGCTGGGGCAGGTGCTGGAACTCAAAGCGCGCGAACAGACAGGCGGCGCAATCCGCGCGCTGCTTGATCTGGCGCCTAAAACAGCCCGGCGGCTTAGCGCAAACGAAGAAGAAGACGTGCCGCTGGAACATATTCATGTGGGCGATCTGCTGCGGGTGCGGCCCGGTGAAAAAGTTCCTCTGGACGGCATTGTCGTCGAGGGGCGCAGCGCAGTGGACGAATCGATGATAACGGGTGAATCCATGCCAGTAAAAAAAGAACCGGACAGCAAGGTGATCGGCGGCACGATGAATCAGAGCGGCAGCTTTGTGATGCAAGCCGAGCATGTGGGCAAGGATACGATGCTCGCGCAAATTGTTCATATGGTGGCCGAAGCGCAGCGCAGCCGCGCCCCGATTCAACGACTGGCCGATGTCGTTTCTTCCTGGTTTGTGCCTGCGGTGATACTCATTGCTTTGCTGGCCTTCATCCTGTGGGCGCTATACGGGCCTACGCCTGCCTTCAGCTATGCGCTGATCGCCGCGGTCAGCGTGCTGATCATCGCTTGTCCCTGCGCGCTGGGACTGGCCACGCCCATGTCGATCATGGTCGGTGTCGGCAAGGGCGCCCAGGCAGGCGTGCTCATTAAAAATGCCGAGGCGCTGGAACGGATGGAAAAAGTCGATACGCTGGTCATTGATAAAACCGGCACGCTTACTGAAGGCAAACCGGCAGTGACCAGGATAGTCGCGGCAGAAGGGTTTGCCGAAAATGGGCTGCTGGCGCTGGCCGCGTCGCTGGAACAAGGCAGCGAACATCCGCTGGCGCATGCCATTGTCACCGCAGCGAAAGAAAAAGCGCTCGAGCTGTCTCCGCCAGATGAATTTGATGCACTGAGCGGCAAAGGCGTGATCGGAAAAATAAAAGGGCAGCAGGTTGTGCTTGGCAATATCATGTTGATGGATGAACACGCCATCAATGTGTCATCACTCACGACAGAGGCCGATGCCTTGCGCGCGGAGGGGGCCACTGTCATTTTTATCGCAGTGGACAGCAAACCTGCCGGGCTTCTGGCGGTAGTCGATCCGATCAAGGCGACCACAGCGGCGGCGATTCAGGCGCTGCAGCAACAGGGCATGCATATTTTGATGTTGACTGGCGATAACCGCCGCACCGCCGATGCAGTGGCCAGAAAGCTGGCGATCACATCTGTCGAATCAGAGGTTCTGCCTGAAGACAAAGGCAAGATTGTCAAGAAATTGCGTGAAGCAGGATGCATCGTCGCTATGGCGGGCGATGGCACCAACGATGCCCCAGCGCTGGCGGCAGCCGATGTGGGTATTGCCATGGGAACGGGTACCGATGTGGCCATGGAAAGTGCGGGCATTACGCTGCTCAAGGGCGACCTGACCGGCATCGTGCGCGCGCGCAAGCTGTCCATGGCAACCATGCGCAATATCCGGCAAAACTTGTTCTTCGCATTTGTTTACAACACTGCCGGGGTGCCCCTGGCGGCCGGTATGCTCTACCCGTTCTTCGGCGTGCTGCTCTCACCGGTTATTGCCGCTGCTGCGATGTCACTCTCTTCGCTGAGTGTCATTGCGAATGCCTTGAGATTGCGGCTTACCGTGTTGAAGTGATGAGCTGACCACGATTGAGTGCCATTGAGATGAAGCGTACTGGCATCACAATGTTATCGTTATAGAAAGGAGGATGAAGAACACATGAAGATACCTCGCTTAATGATGCATTACTTGCAGCATTTACCCGCTGAGCTGTTGCCGCTGGTCGAGCAAATCGCAGACGTGGCAACGGACTTGCGCTGGACCTGGAGCCATGCGGGTGATGCGCTATGGAAAATGATGGATCCGCAATTATGGGAGCAGAGTGAGAATCCATTCGTGGTATTGCAGAACTTATCTCACGAACGGCTGGAGGAGCTCAATCGAAGTGCGCAGTTCAAGCAACAGTTGGATCGTTTGACCGAGGCGCGGAATAACTACTGCGAGTGCTGTGGCTGGTTCGGGGACGTGCATGCCGAGGCCAAGCTCAGGGGGATCGCCTATTTCAGTATGGAATTCGGTTTGGGTGAAGCCTTGCCACTGTACGCGGGTGGCTTGGGGGTGCTGGCAGGGGATTACCTGAAGGCTGCCAGTGATCTCGCCGTACCCGTGACTGCGATTGGCCTGCTGTATCAGGAAGGTTATTTCCGTCAAGTATTGGATGGGAACGGCTGGCAACGAGAAATTTATCCTTATAACGATTCCAGCATGCTGCCGCTACGCCCCGTCTTGACCCATAATGGCATTTGGTTATCGATACCTATCGAGTTGCCCGGGCGCACGGTGCGTTTGCATGTCTGGGAAGCTCAAGTAGGGCGAATAAGCTTGTACTTACTCGATAGCAATAATCCTCTGAACAGTGCGCTTGATCGGGGCATTACCAGCAAACTCTACGGCGGCGGAGAAGAAATCCGGCTGGTGCAGGAGATCGTTCTGGGAATAGGGGGGTGGCGGTTAATTGAGGCGTTGGGGCTGGCAATCGATATCTGCCATTTAAATGAAGGCCATGCCGCTTTTGTTACGCTGGAGCGCGCACGATGCTTCCAGGAAAAACGGCAGGTGGGTTTCTGGGACGCGCTTTGGGCGACCCGGCCGGGCAACATTTTCACCACACATACACCGGTAGCAGCCGGTTTTGATACCTTTCCACGGGAATTGCTCACAAAATACGGTCTGAGTTACGCCAGAGATCTGGGTGTGGCGCCAGAGGAACTGGTGGCGCTGGGCCGCAGCAATGGGCAGGATGACCATGAGTCCTTCAATATGGCTTACCTGGCGGCGCGAACGTGCGGCATGATGAATGGCGTGAGCCGGCTGCATGGCAAAGTCAGCCAAGGTATTTTCCAGGATTTATACCCTTGCTGGCCTGAATGCGAGGTGCCGGTCAGTTATGTGACTAATGGCGTGCATGTGCCATCGTGGGATTCTCCCTGGGCGGACGAGATTTGGACGCGTTCTTGTGGCAAGGACCGCTGGCTCGGTACGGCAGAAACCCTTGCCACGGAAATTAACAAACTGGATGATGCTGCGCTCTGGACGCTTTGCGGCCAGGAACGCGCCGATCTGGTGCGTCACGCGCGGCAACGGCTTCGCTTGCAATTGGGCCAAAGTGGCGCAGAGACTGAGATCATTAATCAGGTTGACCGGATCCTGGATCCCAATGTGCTAACCCTCGGATTTGCGCGGCGTTTCACTGCTTACAAGCGTCCCAATCTATTGTTGCACGATGCTGACCGCCTGATCCGGCTCCTCACTCATACGGAACGGCCGGTGCAACTCGTTGTCGCCGGCAAGGCTCACCCTGCTGACCAGGAGGGAAAACACTTTATTCAGCAATGGGCGCAGTTTGCTGCGCAGCCTGTGATTCGTAACCATGTCGTATTTCTCGAAGATTACGACATTGCCCTGGCGCAGGAACTGGTGCAGGGCGTGGATGTATGGATCAACACACCACGCCGGCCGTGGGAGGCCAGTGGCACCAGCGGCATGAAAGTTCTGGTTAACGGCGGATTGAATCTTTCGGAACTGGATGGCTGGTGGGCGGAAGCCTATACCCCGGAAGTGGGTTGGGCGATAGGGGATGGCAAGGAACATAGTGAACCTGGCTGGGATGGCGTGGAAGCTGAGCAACTCTACCATCTTCTGGAAGGAGAGATTGTGCCGATGTTCTACGATCGCGACGCACGGGGCATCCCCAGAGCCTGGGTTGCCCGCATGCGTGCCAGTATGGCCCAGCTCGCCCCGCAGTTCAGCAGCAATCGCATGGTGCGCGAATATGTCGAAAAGTTATATCTTCCCGCTGCCATGGCCTTTCAGCAGCGAACCGTTCAGGGAAGTGTTGCGGCTAAAGAACTACGCCTGTGGGATGAACGGTTAAGGCGAAACTGGCATCAGGTGCATTGGGGCAATCTGACTGTGTCTGAAGAAAAAGAGGGCTGGGTATTTGAAGTACAGATTTATCTGGGGGAAATTTTACCCGAGTCTGTGCAGATCCAGCTTTATGCAGAGCCGGCAGGTGAGGGAGTGCCTGTTTGCGAGGTGATGCAGCGCCATGCCAGTATTCCAGGGGCTTTAAATGGCTACGTTTATAGCAGCCATTTACGTGTCACGCGTCCTCACACCGATTTCACGCCACGCTGTGTAGCATACCATGCAGATGCCTGTATTCCCATTGAGAACAACCTGATCCAGTGGTGGTCAGGTACGGCAACGGTATCCAGGAATTCACCATGATCGCGCGATCGCAGAGGCATTCAAAGCCACTGCCATGAATGCTGTCAATCCATGGAACCCTACGGCCATGTGACGGCCTAAAAAAAGGAGGTGTATTATGACGACTAATCCATTACAGCAGATCAGGGCACTCGGCCAGAGCATCTGGCTTGATTACATCCAGCGCAGCATGTTGGAAAACGGTGAGATCGGCAGAATGATAGAGGAAGACGGATTGGCAGGGGTGACTTCCAATCCGGCTATTTTTGAAAAAGCGATCAGCGAGCACCATGACTACGATGCAGCGATTTCATCGCTTAAGCGCGGCGGGATGCCACCCAAAGAGATTTATGAGACGCTTGCCTTGGACGATGTGGGCCGGACTGCCGATCTGTTTCGGCGTCTCTACGATGAATCGAACGGTCATGATGGTTTTGTCAGCTTGGAGGTTTCACCCCACCTTGCTTACAATACTGAACAAACCATTAACGAGGCTAAGCGGTTATGGGCAGCCCTCAACCGCCCTAACGTCTTGATCAAGGTGCCGGCAACCCAGGCAGGATTGATTGCGATTGAGCATCTGATTGCTGAGGGGATCAACATTAACGTGACCATATTGTTCAGCGTGGAACGTTACCGGCAGGTCGCCGATGCATTCATGGCGGGGCTGGAAACCCGCATGGCGCAGCATAAGCCTGTTGATCACGTTGCTTCTGTCGCAAGCTTTTTCCTGAGTCGCATTGATGTGCTGGTGGATCAACGCCTGGATGAGCTTGCCAGAACGGAGGAGGGCAAGTCTGCCGGTGCTTTGCGCGGTCAGGCTGCTGTGGCTTGCGCCTACCTCGCCTACCAGCACTACCAGCGCTGGGTTAACGATAACCGCTGGCTATCCTTGGTTAACCGGGGCGCACAAGCCCAGCGGTTGCTATGGGCGAGCACAGGCACAAAAGATCCTGCTTACAGCGATATCAAATATGTCGAACCTTTGATTATCAAGGATACCATCAATACGATGCCACCCCAGACGCTGACCGCTTATCGTGATCATGGCTGCCCTGTATTATGGAGCGGGCAGGGATTGGAAGAGGCCCGTGCCTTGCCAGGAAAACTTCATGAATTCGGGATTGACCTTGAGGTAGTCGGCGAGCAACTGGAAGCGGAAGGCGTACAAAAATTTAGTGTGCCTTTCGATAAGTTGCTGGAACGCATAAATCAGTGGTAGCCCGTGCTTGGCCTGGTAAGCTGGCGTGGGTGTTCGATGTTATTTTCATTAATTCATTTCCGGAAAAGAACATGATGCCCAACCGATTGGTCTGGATTCCAAGGGGTATCGCGATGACATGCCTGCTGATCTTGGCAATACTCACTTCAGGTTGCACCAGCTTCGCTAAAGGGGTGACGGAGGCCGTTATCAGCGGGCAAGGCAAGAAAGAGGACACCCGGAAATGCTATGTCCGTGGTCGGCCTTTTGAGGGATTGGAAACCAAGTTAAAGAGGCAGCAACAGGCAGCTCAAGTGAGCAAGGGTGATCATCCCGTGCTTAAGGTGCTTGTGGTGCATGGTATCGGCTCTCATCAGCCAGGTTACGCTACCCGCCTTGCCGAGAACCTGGCGCAGGTCCTCTCTCTCAATCGTGTCCAGGAGACGGTCAAGGAGATAACTATCACCCATCCGATGTTTCCGGATCAGGAGTTGGGATTGCTCCGCCTGACACGCTACTTGAATACCGATGAGGGCAGGGAAATTGTTTTCGCAGAACTTACCTGGAATCCCATTGTGGCGAAGGAAAAACAAACCATTAGCTTTGATAACTCGGGTGAATATTCCTTCCGGCGTGCACCCATCAACAATATCATGAAGGTATTCGTCAATGACACCATTCCAGATGTAATGATGTTTAATGGCACCTCACGGCAAAAGATCCAGGTTGCTGTCGGCCAGTCCCTCTGCTGGCTCATGAGCGAGAGCTGGGCGTCACTGAAGACCAAAGCCGCCCAGTTCTGCGATGCAGGCGTTCCCGCCAGTCTCAGCCGTCTGGAGGATGAATTCGTCTTTATCACCCACAGTCTCGGCAGCCGGATTACCGTGGACGCGCTGCAAAGGATAGCGAGGGTCGTCGGTGACCTTACCACGGCAAAGGCCGCTATTGCAGATGATCTGCAAGCGCCGCAACAGGATGCCGTGACACCGCTTCCAGAAAAAACAAGGAGCATCATCACAGAACAAAAACGTCTCCTCCAGCAAAAGGAATTCACCATTTTTATGCTTTCCAACCAGTTGCCGCTGCTGCAGTTGGGGCAACCCAAGCCGCAGGTTACCGGCCGGATCGCTGAGATTTGTGGCTCAGGGGTTGCCCATGAAGCCGAAAGAATCTTCCGCAACACTCATCTGGTTGCCTTCAGCGATCCCAACGATTTATTCAGCTACGCGCTTCCTCCCAGCTTTATTAATGAGTATATGGATTCGCGTCTCTGTCCAACCCTGACCAACGCCATCCTGAACGTGTCCGATGTAACGGATATTTTCGTGGGACAGTTTGCCAATCCCCTGGCCGCTCATACCGAGTACGACAATGATCCGAGAGTGATCGGACTTATCGCCAAAGGGATTGGCCATAGCGAAGTGGACCCTGAAGTAGCCGAGCGGTGTACTTGGCTGGAGTCGGTGCCGAATGGACAATAAAGAGCTGGCAATCACTCTTCTAGCGGCAGAAAGAAAATAAAAAGTATGGAAAGCGGCATGAAGCGGCGCTAGTATTGATCCTTTTAAGGAACCACTATGCGCAGCATCATTTTATTCATAGTACTGTCAGCAGCCCTGTCGACAGCGAGCTGGGCGGAGAACATTGTCCGACCGGGATTATGGGAGGTGACGACCCAATCTGATTTATTGGCACTGGTACCTCATATCCCTTCGGAACAAATGCAGCAGCTGACCGCCCTGGCCCGGCAGTATGGCTTGGAGATGCCCCAAATCCGCAATGGCGCGGCTACCTCCAAAGTCTGCATTACGCCGGAAATGGCCAAGCAGGAGGTACCTGCTTATTTCTACGAAAATCAGTCTGGCTGCACGGTCACAAATGCCACTCGAACGGGAAATCGTTATCAGATGGAATTGATGTGCGATAACCCGCAATTCAAAGGAAAGGGTCATGCGGAAGGTGTTTTCACGACGCCTGAAAGCTTCTCTGGACAAACGGAGTTTGAAAGCGTAGTGCAAGGTACGCCGATCTACGCTCATGCCGATACCACAGGCCGATGGATAGGCGAGCGCTGTGAAGTGGTGCGGCCTCTGCGATAAGGCATCGGAAAAGTGAGCGTTGAGCAATGATAGCACATAGCGGCTATGGCCAAACCTGGTGGGGGGCGCAGTGGCTTAATTCCCTCTCACAAATTGATTATGACAACCGCCTGCCACGCGGGCGCAGCTATGCCAACAAAGGGGCGGTAACGAAAATTGAAATTCAGCATGGAAGAATCAATGGGTGACCCCGTTGTTGTGAGAGCTTCAGCCACGTGAGTAACCGACCAGCTTTTTCCTGACAGGTAGACCGTTTTTAGCCGGTCAGCATAACGCTTGTCTGAAGTTTGACGGTGCGCTGATTCTAAACCGGCAATTTCTTGTGCAGTGAGCTGGTAACGTGACGACATATCAAAATTCTAATATATTCATAGCTATGCTGCACTAACTTAAACCAATTTTTGATTCACCAGAAATATATCATGTATATTTTGGTGCATACTTGGTTTCAAGTAAGCAATTCAATCGAATACTAATCCACCCGCGAGCAGGCATTTCCAGAGATCGATAGCTCCAAGCTGAAATCGGGATAATCAAGCCTGTTAAACAAGCAACGAATATCACCGATCCCGGTATGCTGCTTTGTAACGGTAATCCTGTATAGGATTCCCAATCTTTCTGCGCAATGAATTTGATGAGATAGTGCCACATGTAAATTGAGTACGAAAATAACCCCATAGTATGAATATGGCGCGTTACGAGCCAATTGCATAAAGAGCCACGATCTTCCCATGTAACCAAGACGATCAATGCCATTAAACTGATGGAAATAACATCGGGCACGCCAAAGTGTAGTGCCAGCAAAAGCGTAATGCTTGCTGTGATTTGAATGTGCGTTAAGCATTTCTCCGAGAGAGCAGAAATCGTTTGGCGGCCCAGAAACAACACGATGCCAATTGAGAAGGCTGATGTAGCGCGTACAACGGACAAACGAAAATTCTCATCTACATCACCACTGGTAACAAGGTAAAAACCATAATAAAGCAACACGGTACATAACAACGCAATCAAGGCTAGTTTTCGGCTACCGCTATCCATGGTAAGAAGAGTAGCAAAGATCAGATAACAGAAAAATTCTGCGCTGAGAGACCATGACGGAAAGTTCCACGTTACCCAGTCAAACATACCCCAGGCATGAATAAGAAGTAGATTGGCTACCAGGGAATCAGCGCTTCGCAAAGAACCATCAAACACGCAACAGAATGTTCCATTCTGGCTCCAGCTAATCAATGCAACGGCGATAAAGAATAAAAATACAGCTATAAGCGATATCAGGTGCAATGGATATATTCGGGCAAAACGAGCAATCAAATAGTGAGTAATGTCGCGAAAAGTGCGGCGTTCAGGATGTTCGATGCCATAAACATATGACAGCACAAACCCACTGAGGATAAAGAAAAAATCTACCCAGAGATAACCCTTTGCAAGAAAAAATGTTACTTCATCTGGATGAATTGATGGATGGAAAAAGGAACGAAAATGGACGAGGACGACTATCAAAGCTGCCAAGCCTCGTAGGGCAGTATGAGAACGAATCTCACTCTTGTTTGATATCGGAGTCATAAAAAACCTTTCAGTAATAATTAATATCTTGCACCCTGTGATGGCAAGGTTTTTTTGATTTTTAAAAATGCATTAATTTAGCTTTGACAGCTATCACAGGTTGGTCGAATATTTGTTTATTTGAATCTAATCTCAGTATTTCGTTGTATGAAATTAGAATACTGATGAAAAAATAAAGCCTTTTGACTTACAGTCAGTTGTTCAGCTTTATCGGGCTAATTGGCTTATAGACAAGCGATCGTGATTACCGTATCGCTTCCATTGTTATTGAGCCAGGATCATGGAAAGAATTCCTGCTACTACACAATTGGATAGAATTCGATTAGATTTCTATCCAATTGGCAAGAATCGTTAATAAGAATATTTCTAAAAGTATTATTGAAGGCGAAGGTATTAATTGACCGCCGCCTTTCCAGTGGCGATGCATGGACTTAAAATCATGTGGTAAATATGTTGATATTACGCTACTCAACACATGATTCTTATTTTTCTGCCTTCTTGTGAATTTAGATGCTAGATTTTCCAGGTTATCAAAATATATTGTTATCAATAAACTTACCTCCTTTTCAAATAAATGTAATGCAACTATTTACTTCTCCCGAATACTGATAGAAGAGAGTCAGACCGGATTAATTTACTACTTATTCAGATAAATAACAACGAAAGTAACAGCAGTAAAACAGCAGGATCACACAAACAGCAGGGTCACCCATTGGCCATCCTAAGTCAAGAGCACGAACAAAATACTCACCATTCGGCGATAAAATAACAAACAATAACACCATTGTTGAACGTTTTTTGCTGAAATTGCTCGCGCCCTTTGCTTCAAATTATGGTGATGTCATTAATCGCACCAGTCACCCATCAGGATCAAGTTAAAACAAACCAGCTGCACCAGTTGTTTTCACCCTGGTAGCCAAGCCGTCCCAGAAGCATCTCAGTACTGTCTTGTATCCAAGTATTTGGTCAAATCTGTGGTTACCTATTCGGGCCCCAACCTTTTCTGGCTTACAATCCAGGCGATTTCTTTCAACAAACTGTTAACAATGGCAAATGACCGGTGTCCAATCAGACCTGATGGTTTGATCTCCAACCCCTATAACTGGCTCAGCCGGTCATTGCCAACCCTAAGTAAAACACCGTTCCACGGAAAATACTTCTCCAGTTTTAAGTAACCTGGTCTAATGAAACCGGACAGTCCAGTTAAGAGAAAATAGCTTAACTGGAGGAAGAAATGACAGCAAGAAAGCAATACACAAAGGAATTCAAATTAGATGCAGTCAGTCTGGTATTGGATCAGGGCCATACGACATCGGAAGTATCTCGAAGCCTGGAAATCAGTGCCAATATGCTGAGGAGGTGGATCAGGGAATACCAGGCGGATGAAGCTGATCACTCATTCCGGGGTAATGGGAAACTGACACCGGAGCAGGAAGAGATCCGGCAGTTGAAGGCCCAGATCAAGCAGCTCAAGCTGGAGAGGGAAATACTAAAGGAAGCGACGGTCTTTTTCGCGAAAGAAACGAAGTGAAATATTCGTTCATCACCCAAAGGAAGAAGACCTACCCGGTTGGCTTGATGTGCCAAC
>CAZKPL010000030.1:0-32270 GCA_964554625.1 uncultured Nitrosomonas sp.
TGGGAAATTCGGTGTTCGGCTCCTCAATTTTTATATTGAGCTGGATTTTGGCTAGAGAATAACAAAATTAAAAAGAAATAAGCCGAGACGCTAGCATGGTAACATCCCCTAGCCAACCTCGACAAATTTGCTCGCGAGTACTGAAAAGCAGGATGATGCTCTGAAAAGCCTTTTTTATTAGAAGGCTTGATCAATCAGCAATGAACATGGCAGAAATTGCTCCAAATGAAGGATGCGTGCTAGATATCCAAGACTGATGATGGACTGGCCTATCTGACGTCATGTCCTGTCATTTGAAGAGGAGTGGGGAGAGGACCTTTCTGCAGATACCATTGTGATGCGATGGCAGCTCAGGGGAGATGAAAATGCTCACAATAAAGGACTTAATTTGTGCTGTGCTCAGTTACTGCGCTCCTTTGGCAGTCGCTGAGCGCAAACATTCTGCGATTGTAAAAAAACCATCCAGCCAACGCCGAGAAGTGGCGTGGCTGAGAGGGGTGTGCAGTTGATTCATTCGTGTTTCCTGGCTATTTATTTTTATTATGCTTGGTTTGCTCAGAAACTCCCGTTAAAACACCAGAGGTGATTTTATGCAACAAATCAGCGGTTGCTTGAGTCAGTTGTAAGCCTGCTTCAAACTGGGCATGTCCGACAGACGCTATCTGGTGAGTAAAGGTTGCCAGCGTTTCTTTGAGCTGAGCGCCGATCGTTGTTCCATTGTGCTTTGCATGAGTAAGCAGATCATTCAATGTTTCGGCGATCACTCCTTTTGCGACCGTTGATGTATGTTGCACGATGTCCAGAAACAGGCTTTCTAGGGTTTCAAGATCAGCGCGCGTTTTAGTCAGCTCGTCTCGTGAAAATTGTTGAGCCTTTCCAGCTGCTTCCTCTACTGCTAATTTTGAGGCTTCAGCAAATTGTGCTAAGGCGGCCTCCAATCCAGATACCGCATGGGTAATCTGAGCTTGGGCAGCATGCGATTGTTCCGCTGCGTGTTCTAATTTCTGCTGTGCGCCATCATGCGCGCCTTGCATTACTGCAGTAGCAATCCGGCCCAGTGATTCAATGTCTAACTGATTTGCCTGCATTGCCTTGAGCGTCAACTGCCGTACGGCTTCCTTGATGTCGCCACCATGAGCGATTGCCTCACGTACGTCGGATTCGAGTTCTGCCATATCTTCCTGGTTATGAGTCGTGCTATTACTTTCATTTTTCATTTCAAATACCCTCCGGAGTTAGGGAAATGTGCCACATCAAAATCATTTTCCGCCTTCAATAGTGAGTCGGTCAAGACCGCCCATATAAGATTTTAAAACGGATGGAATAGTTACGCTGCCATCCGCTTGCTGGTAATTTTCAAGAATAGCGACCAACGTTCGCCCAACCGCCAAGCCAGAGCCGTTCAGCGTGTGGAGCAATTCCGGTTTTCCTTTTTCGTTACGAAAGCGCGCCTGCATGCGTCGTGCCTGGAAAGCTTCGCAATTGCTGCATGAAGAAATCTCGCGATAGGCATTCTGTGCGGGTAGCCACACTTCGATATCATACGTCTTTGCAGCCGAAAAACCCATATCACCGGTACATAATGCCATCACCCGATAGGGTAATTCCAGTTTTTGCAAAATTTTTTCAGCATGGCTGACGAGCTGTTCCAACGCTTCATAGGACTCCTGCGGATGCGCGATATGGACGAGCTCGACCTTATCGAACTGATGCTGTCGGATCAGCCCACGGGTGTCCTTGCCATAGCTGCCTGCTTCGGAACGAAAACAAGGCGTGTGGGCAACAAATCTCAGGGGAAGTTGCTCGCGTGGAATGATTTCATTGCGTACCATATTGGTCAGAGGTACCTCGGCGGTGGGGATCAGGTGTAATTTGAATGAATCCTGGTCGGCTGGTATTACTGAATCAGGACAACTGTTTCCTCCTGGATGCGCAATAAACAGATCCTCTTCAAATTTCGGTAATTGTCCGGTGCCCCGCAAGCAATCTGCATTGACTAAGTAGGGTACATAAACCTCGGTATACCCATGCTCCTGAATATGCGTGTCCAGCATAAATTGCGCTAGTGCGCGGTGCAGGCGAGCCATGCCGCCTTTCATTACGTTAAACCGTGCGCCGCTCAGCTTGGCAGCCGTTTCAAAGTCGAGCAATCTTAATTGCTCGCCAATAGCGACATGATCTTTGATAGCAAAATCGAATAATCTGGGCGATCCCCAGCGCCGTATTTCGAGGTTACCCGCTTCGCTGTCACCCTCTGGAACACTATCATGTGCTAAATTAGGCGTTGTCAGCAGTATCTGCTGAAGCTCAGTCTGTAAATGTTCGAGCTGGCTTTCAGCTTGCTTGAGTTCATCACCGAGATGAGCAATCTCTGCCATGATAGCAGTCACATCCTCGCCTTTTTGTTTGGCAATACCGATTTGCCTGGAAGTAGCGTTGCGTTTTGCCTGCAACTCCTGCGTATGAGTCTGGATGGATTTACGCTGCGCTTCCAGCGAATTGAATTGCCTTTTCGGAAAGATGTGGCCACGTTTAGTCAGGCGCGAGGCGATGTTTTCCAGATCGATGCGTAATTGTTGAATATCTAGCATGTGTACTCCAAAAGACGTGACTCATCTTTAAATTGACCGGGCAGATATTATGCCTGTAATTAAAGTGTTCTTTGTGTTGATAATATTATTTTGAACCTGCTAGATTCTATTCAAAATTCATTCAAGTTCAAGCTAAGTCTGTCAAAATGTGAGCTCGTCGAAGGAATAGATAATAGTCTGTTCAATCAAACAAATGCGCGAAGCAGCGTATTTGCTTAACTTCCCTCAAATGTACATAGCGCGAATACTTTCTGCCCCTGTTTCTCCAGGCGTGCTCTGCCGCCAATATCTGGCAGGTCAATTACAAAACAGCATTCGACGATTTCTCCCCCCATTTCCTGGACCAGCTTGACAGCTGCCTCCATGGTGCCGCCTGTAGCAATCAAATCATCCACCAGCAATACCCGCTCTCCTCGTTGAATCGCATCAATATGAATCTCGATCCGGTCACTGCCATACTCTAACTGATATTCACGCGCGATCGTCTCAGCAGGCAATTTACCCGGTTTGCGAATGGGCACAAAACCAACCCTCAGTTCATATGCAACGGGTGCTCCAATGATGAAACCACGCGACTCAATACCTATCACTTTATCGATTCTCATTGTTCGGTAGCGCTCGACTATTTTCTGAATGGTAGTACGTAAACCAACAGGATCTTTCAAGAGCGTGGTAACGTCACGAAACATGATTCCCTCATGGGGATAGTGGGGAATGGTGCGTATGCGGGATTTAATAGGCATAAAGGTTTAGTCAATGAAAATCTATTGATCTGGGTGAAGTGGAAATTTTTGTAACCATCTTAGCGTATTTTCACCAAATCCGGCAGCATGCTGAATTTGCGGATGTATGCATATGGCTTAATAGTAAGTTTTATCCAATTTTTCTGACCAGCTTGAAAATACTTTCAGCGCTTCCGGTCGCAGTAGTTGCTCCATTGGGATCTTGCGTCGCCGTCGATCCGACATGATTTCTTCATAAATAAACTGATCATCAAATCCGATTTGGGCCGCATCGGCTCTTGTGCAGGCATAGAATACCTTTTCTGGACGAGCCCAGTAGATGGCCCCCAGACACATTGGACAAGGTTCGCAGGAAGTGAACAGTTGGCAGCCATCAAGCTGGAAAGTGCCTAAATGCTGGCATGCATTTCGTATTGCGATGATTTCGGCATGAGCAGTGGGATCGTTCGTGGAGATGACTTTATTATTGCCTCTCCCAACGATCACGTTATTTCTGACAATGACGCAACCAAATGGCCCGCCCTCATTATTGATCATTCCATGAGCTGAAAGGCGAATGGCTTCCAGTATAAATTGCTCTTGCTGGGCTTTATTCATATGTTGCTATTATGTTTGGCCTCCATTGGTTTAATGTAAAGATCAGTATCATTGATACCCTGGAGCCAGGCTATCTGCCTTACCAATAGCGTACGTCTCCTGAATCAAGATGCACAAAATTAGAGTCCGGATAATAACCAACGCCACCTACTTTTAACGATAATGCTGCTTTTCGTAAATCGGCCAACGAGAACTCAGGTAGCCGAATGTCGATTGCCTTGCCCTGCATATGCAAGCTCTGTTTTGCTACACCATGATTATGCATGGCGAGCATCCTGTTGGTTTCGGGTGAACGATAGCCAGAGATAACTTGGAATTCCTTCCTTGCACCCATTCGACTATGCAAAAGCTGCATCATGTCGAGTAATCGAAGATCAATGGTATGCGTCTTTCCGGTACGATGATCGCGTAGTATTTTTTCAATATCTCTTAGTGCGCCAGAAATGTAGCGACCTTTTTCCCAGTAGACAGATTTGATCTTTTCACCAGTATGCAAATTATGTAAAGTTAATTGCTTTACGGTTGTTCTTGGGTTACTCGCATATGCTGCCGGCAGCGCGAGCATAGTGCAAGCACTCAATCCAGCTTTAAAAAAATGCCGCCGACTAGCCCCCAGCTTTGTTAGCTGATCATGATCATTAGGTTCTTGTAAAACCATTCCGGGTCCTCCAATAAGATATCAAGCGTATATTTATACTTGAAATGGGTAATATCACTTACCAGCGAGCATATTCTAGAACTCGCTTATCTCGTCCATAAGTATCTGATGAGAAATAAATATTATCCAGCTCATCAACCCATGTCGTGAGATAGATCAAATAGATAGGTAAGCGCCTAGGTAAATTGACTGTAATCGTTTTGCCGCTTTCTATTTTGGCAACGAGATCAGTCACTGCATTGGGTTCATTCAAAACAAACCCAGCCAATTGCAATGGCTTCTCCAAGCGGATACATCCCGAACTAAACATTCGAACATCTTTCAGAAACAATTGCTTAGAAGGCGTATCATGCAGGTATATGCTGAAAGGGTTTGGAAACATAAATTTTATAGTGCCTAACGCGTTTTTCTCTCCTGGGTTTTGCCGCAATACATAAGGAAAATTCTTGCCTACTGCATGCCAATTAATTGATTCCGGGTTAAGCGCTTGTGAGCGGTTGTCATGGTTTGAATAAACTCTTATTCCTTGTGACGTAAAGTAATTAGAATTATTTTGTTGCTTAGGGAGCAAATCTTTATGTGCGATACTGTTGGGGATATTCCAGTATGGATTCAGGATAAGATGTGAAATGAGGCTATTGAAACTGGGTGTTGAGCGATAACCGCGCCCCACAATAATGCGCATGTCCAGAATATGCTTTCCATACTCAATGGCAGTCAGGCGAAATCCGGCAATATTCACTAACAGATAACGATCGCCCAATTCTCTCGGCAACCATCGTAAACGTTCCATATTGATACGTAACTGCAGGATTTTCTGCTCGGGTGTTTTATTCAGCGCCGCTCGTGTATTTTTTCCGATAACCCCATCAGCATTCAATCCATGTTGATCCTGGAATACCTTGATTGCGTTTACCAGTCTATCATCGTACTTTTCATTTTTACTAGGGGCGATATCATATTCAGGATTGCCGTGTATGGCAAAAGCTTGAGCAATTCGTGTGCGGATTTGCGGAATAGCCGGATGATTCATGTTGGGCCGAATCAGGGGTATTTCCGGGATATCTGTCCAATTAATGCCGCGCACCACTTGCTCACGGTAATGAGCTAAGGCCTGCTTCATTAGCTGATAGTCTTTTATTTTGGGGGGCAAATCTTCCAGGAACGATTTTAAATTTCCAGAGCTAATCGCTTTCTGCAAGTAATCCACCGGATCGAATGCCTGTTGCTGAATATGCCAATCAGGATCGGCCTTAGAGGCTATCAGACGCCCCCTGCGTAAATCTCCAGCGAGTGTCAATACTGCTTGAGTAGTGTGCAATTCAAGCTCAAGCGGAGTAGGACCCTCGCTACTTTGCTTACGTAGGTGCAGCAGTTGTTCAAGCCCATAATCTTTGCTGTCCAGGCCTTCCTGTTCGGCAGTTGCAATAAACGCTATCGCAATATCAAGCTCAGGTGACATTTTGTCGTCCTGCACCCAAACGGGTTGATAATCACGCATCGCATAAAAGCGCTTTAAAATGGCTAAATCAATTTTACTTGATGCTGCAGGAGAAATTTTATCAAGCTGGCTATGCAATGCTTGGGCATTAACTAAAATGCTGCCATCAGCAGTTGAAGGGAGTAAGCAAAATATTCCAATAGTAAGAAAAGCCGCTTGGAATGCTTGAATGTTTGCGATTAGCGTATTTCTAATACGAATATAGAAAAACCTCCTGCTATCTTCCAGTTCTTCTAAAAGACTACCCATGAAATGTCAGTGTGAATGAAGCTTATTTATAGTAAATTAACGTTTTACCACATATCGGCCAGAATTTCTAAGAAAGAACAGATGTATTTTTAGCTTATTGGGAAGATTTATGAGAAAAGCCAAGATAAACCAATACGATTATTAATGGTAAATTAAAGCGTCATGGCTGGATCATTGACCCTAATGGCGCTGTCACGTAAAGTTAAATCTTATTGGATGTAAGACAAATCTACTACTGATGTATACAAAAGAAGGAATATTCAGAAAACCATGAGTATAAAAAAATGGACTGATGAGGAACTCTCATCGACACGCGATAAGCTTGATGAGTGGTGTCTCAGGCATGCCAGCCCTAGCTGGGGGAACCGCATGTGGCTATTGACTGCGATACTTGGCGCTGCAGCGATTTCAACGGGTGTGGTATTTATTTTTTTTGATGGCATTACAGCACCGAGTATATTCTTGATCGTCCTTGGCGTAATCACCTGTTACACCTGGTACAAAAGTGAGAAGCAGCGCAAAATCAATATGAATTTCCTTGAGGAACTTAAGGTGGAAATCGCGCATAGGGCTAAGCATAAAGATGAGAAGTCAGTAAGTTAAGCTTATTAGCGCCAGATATCAGACTTTTTGCACGGTGTAAGCGGTTACTCTTTGATAAGTAACATAAGTAGATAGTGGCTGAGAGTCAGGTAGTTTCGATTCCGCATTAACGGCTTTGCGAGAAGGAGAAATTGCTGACTTTAATGCACTTTGCTTGAATCGAGAATGAGTCGATGCGCCTTATTTATAATCTAGCTGCAACCAATCAACCGGACCTTGGCCAGAGGTATTGTTGATGGAGACAGATAAAAGACGGGCATAGCCTTTTCACTTGTGTATGGAGGCAATGGTTACCTTACCACAGAAAATCATGATCAATTTGCTCGATGGTGGATTGCTGGCTACGTGCCTTTAATTTAATAGAGAATAGACACTGCTTTTTTGATTGATTTGCGTAATGCGGGAGTATTTTTCATATCGTCGTTTCGCGAATATACCTCGTATTGATTCTTATGGCGATCGAACCAATGGCGATAAAAGCTGCGCCACATATGATCAGAACTAATGGCCAGCCAAGCGTATCGCTGAAGTACTGATAAGTAAAATAGCTGATATAAGCGAGCATGGACAATGTGCCGGTCAGGAGCAATGTTCGGCTGTGTGCAGCTGTACTGATATAGATCATTAGTGCGGTCAAACCAAGGTAAAGCACTTCAAAGGGAGTGTCCTGTAGCAAATCGAAAGCGGGGATTAACAGGGCAATAGATCCAATAAAATACCAAAATGCAGAAATCGCGCGATGAGGGGAGTTGTTTAGTGCCCATGAAATACACATTAATGATGTACCTATAATCAAAGAGATAAGGTTTTTGTCAATCTCTAGAAGCTCCATGGCAGTGATAAAAAAGCTGCAGCCGAAAAAGATAGACGTGAAAGCCAGCGTGGTGCGCTTTATTTGACAGAAGATTGCCCCCTGCTGAATGAGCATAACTGTCGACATAAATAAAACGCTATGAAGCGGCTCATTCTCAGGCGAATATTCATGCAGCATGACGAAGATGCCGGTAGGCTGGAACAAGGCTGCCATCAGTAATAAAGGCGTTGCAGAGCGGTCATATTTGGGATGATCTATTGCCACCAGCGCAAATAAAAAGACAGCAAAACCAGTGCCGAGCGTAACAGCAATCCGTGCCCCAGAAGTAAGCTGATCCCATTGCATTCCAATGAAAATACAGATTCCCGCGAAAGCCAGGATGCTGCCAATATAAACGAACAAGCGCGAAAGAATGCTGCTGGACCTTTGAACAGTAATCATCTGTGTATCCGTCAAGGCGGCCATAACCTCTTTGATGGTCAATTGATTGTTCTGGACAATCGTAACGATTTCTTGCAATGCTTCTTGTTTATTGGGCATGACCAGAATCTCCAGATTTTTCTGAATTGATTATCCAGCCAATGAAATTAAAGTTGCCGTATGAGGATTCGTTGCCATAATCAGGAATAATGAAACTTCCACCACCAGTCTTTTTTACCCGGTGAACATATCTTCCGGAATGGCTGCTGAAGATTTCACCCAGAATGCCGCGGGAGCGATAACTACCCGAAACGAATTCAAAGCCATCCGGGGATCTACTGTTGTTGTCAATAATGAAGTCATTGAATTCGGCGACTGGCATCTCATCATTTTGTTGATTTTGCAGATGCTGTGGTAGCAGGTAGTCAATTTTGCGCACACTTCCTTTCTGACCGTTGTAGATGAACAGTTCTTTGACATAGATTCCTGCTTGCTCTTTTCTCGGAGTGAGTTTCATGTACAGTTTCTGATTTCTGATAGCAAAATCGACATGAAAGGGGGAGTGATTGTCATAATGCAAGGCGCTGAATACCAATTCGTATCGAGGAGGGGTATCAAGCTTCTGAGGTATATGGCTTGCCAGTAGAAAGCCTAAGACAAGTATCACAGGCAAGCTTAAGCCAATGATCAGGGAAAAGTTTGCCTTAAGAAAATTTTTAAGTGTCATTCAGAACAATCTCATTTAACAGAAAGAACAAGCTTACTATGCCAGAAGATAGCAAAACGAGGGAGATAAGACGGTTTGGTGACGCATTCTCATTTCTTTTGTGATTAATGTGCCTGCCCCATGGGGTATTTACAAATACCCCATGGGGGTATACGATAACTTCGTTTCTATAATAAAAGTAAGGTGAAAGTAAGGAGAATCGTGATGAGTGTACTTACGCATCAATACATTGAGCTGCCGATTGAAGGGATGACGTGTGCAGCTTGTGCGGCCCGAATTGAAAAGAATCTCAACAAATTGCCTGGTGTTCATGCAGCAGTCAATTTTGCTAGTGAGAAAGCGAGGATAGAGTTTGACGAGGCTACCACGCATCCTGAAGAGCTGATTCACTCGATCGAGAAAGCTGGTTTTCATGTCGCCCCCCAATCGGTACAACTCCAGATCAGTGGAATGACCTGCACTGCATGCAGCGACCGTATCGAAAAAGCATTAAATAAAACTCCCGGCGTGACAGCCACCGTCAATCTGGCGACAGAAGTTGTTCATGCGAGTTTCTCTCCGGGGGCAGCAACGATAGATGATCTGATTGCAGCTGTTGTGAGGGTAGGCTATGGTGCGAGTGAGATCAGCGAAGCCAGCCGCAATGAAGAGAAAGCCAGGCGGCTCGCAACCTATCAAGCAGAGCTTCGCGCCTTCTGGATTTCCGCTGCGCTTACCTTGCCATTCATGCTGCAAATGGGTGTCATGCTTACGGGGGATCATACCGATCTGTTGCCACGCTGGCTGCAGTGGTTGTTGGCGACACCCGTTCAGTTCTGGGTGGGTAGGCGTTTCTATGTGGGGGCTTGGCATGCATTACGGGGTGGTGGAGCCAATATGGATGTATTGATCGCACTGGGCACCAGCATGGCTTATTTTTTCAGTGCAGCCGTTACACTTCTTGCACTGGACCAACATGTTTATTTCGAAGCAAGCGCAGCGATCATTACGCTGGTGTTATTAGGTAAGCTGATGGAAACCCGCGCAAAAAGCAAAACCTCGGCAGCTATTGAGGAGTTGATCAAGCTGCAACCCAGAACGGCACGGGTGGAGCGTGAAGGTGAAATCATCGAAGTTGACGTCAACACGCTTAAAGTAGGTGATATTTTTATCGTGCGTCCCGGCGAGAATTTACCGGTAGATGGCGTCGTGATCGAAGGCACATCCAGTGTGAATGAAGCGATGCTGACGGGCGAAAGTCTGCCGGTAGCCAAACAAGCCGGCGTCAAGGTGTTTGCAGCTACCCAGAATCAGCAGGGGTTGCTGAAATGCCGTGCCACCAGCGTAGGTGCGCATACACAGCTTGCGGCCATCATTCGCTTAGTGGAGGAAGCGCAGGGCTCCAAAGCGCCGATTCAGCGCATGGCTGATACCATTGCAGGCATATTTGTGCCCGTGGTCGTGGTAATCAGTGTTCTGACTTTGGTATTAACTTGGTGGTTGGCAGGAAACTTCGTACTCTCGCTGATCAACGCGGTTGCCGTACTGGTGATTGCCTGTCCGTGTGCCTTGGGTCTGGCGACACCGACAGCCATCATGGTGGGCACCGGGCGCGGGGCGCAAGTGGGTATACTCGTGAAAAATGCGGCTGCACTCGAACATGCTGAAAAAATCCGGGTTTTGATCGTAGACAAGACGGGAACCCTCACGGAAGGGAAGCCTGTCGTTACTGATGTCGTTCCGGTAGGCTCAACCACAGAACAAGTATTGCTAGAGATTGCTGCCACCCTGGAACAAGGCTCAGAGCATCCCCTCGCAAAAGCCGTACTCGAATATACTGCTAGCATGGCTATCCGGCCTCAAGCGATAAATCATTTTACAGCAGTGACCGGGAGTGGGATCATGGCCCGAATCGGCGATGCTGGATATCTAATGGGTTCACCAAAATTTCTGCACGCGCAGGGCGCAACCATCGATCAGTCTCGTATAGCGGCGCTTCAGACTGAAGGTAAGACCGTAGTTGGTGTGGCTGCTCAGCTCAGGGAGACATGTCAGGTACTTGGCTATCTTGCGATCGCCGACCAGTTGCGGAGTACCTCGGCGCAAGCTGTCAGGCGATTGCAGGCAATGGGCATTGAAGTCATCATGCTGACTGGCGATAATGCTGCGACGGCCGCTGCTATTGCCAAACAAGCAGGCATTGTCCAGTATCGTGCCGAAGTCTTGCCACGAGATAAAGTAGCTGAGGTGACCAAGACAAAGGTAAGCGGGCAATTTACCGGCATGGTAGGGGACGGCATTAACGATGCGCCTGCGCTGGCTGCGGCTGACGTGAGTTTTGCCATTGGCGCAGGCTCTGATGTGGCGATTGAAGCAGCGGACATTACGCTGATGCATAATGATTTGATGAGCGTGGCTGATGCGATTTCGCTTTCCCGTGCGACCTTGGGCAAGATCCGTCAAAATCTGTTTTTTGCCTTTATCTATAATGTACTGGGGATTCCATTGGCCGCCATGGGCATGCTTAACCCAATTATCGCAGGCGCCGCCATGGCCATGAGCTCGGTATCGGTCGTTAGTAACTCACTGCTGCTAAAGCGCTGGCAGGCAGGTGCTCGGATTAATTCATAACATTGAAAGGGAATCATTAAATGCAAACAACCATCATCAACATCAAAGGCATGACCTGCATGGGCTGTGTCAGAAGTATTAAAAATGTGCTGGAAAAGATCCCGGGTGTCAGTAGCGCAGAAGTTTCGCTGGAGGATGCTCAGGTTACCATCCAGTTCGATGCGACTATCGTCAGTAACGATCAGTTTAAGCAAGCAATTGAGGAAGCGGGGTTTGAAGCCATCATCTAATAAAAAAGAGCTATGCCACGTGCCTGATCATGTCATGCAGCCTGATAAGGAGGCGCTAATAAAACGTCTTAACCGCATTGAAGGTCAGGTACGGGGTGTAGCCAAAATGATTGCGGAAGATCGCTATTGTGTTGAGATTCTGAATCAGGTTTCCGCCTTGCAATCCGCACTGGATGCTGTGGCCATGCAGTTACTCGAAAACCATGTGCATGGCTGTATGCATGACGCCATTCAGTCTGGTAATGGCGATGCTGCCATCGATGAACTCATGACCGTAGTGCGAAAGTTTGCGCGATAGTGAGGGATAAAATACCGGCAAGTGATAGTTTCTATTTGTATGGAATATGCGGTTCTGGATGTCCAAAGAAATATCCCTGCGCAAGATCGATACCCATGCTTTTTACCATGTCCAGAGTGGCGGCATCTTCGACAAACTCCGCTACTGTTGTTTTCCCGAGTCCACGTGCTACTTCTACCATGGCTCTGACAAAAATCTGGTTGTCACGATTTTTAGGAAGATCGCGGATAAATAAGCCGTCTATTTTGAGTATTTCCACTCCCAAGTATTTAAGATAACCAAAGGTGGAAAACCCGCTGCCAAAATCGTCCAGGCAAACTCGGCAGCCAGCTTGCTGGGCTGCTTCGATAAAGCGCTGGGCATCCTGGATGTCCGATACCGCCGCAGTTTCGGTCAGCTCTATAATGAGGCGTCCGGGATCCACATTGAATTCGTTTAACAGATTACGGATATAGTGTGGAATTGCCGGATCGTCAAAGGTGCGGCCGGAAATGTTAATCGCGACCGGTGGCATATCTGGATCTTGGCTGAGCAGCTTGATACTGCGTTTTATTACCCATCGATCAATATTAACGATTTGCCCATTTTTTTCTGCGACGGGTATGAATTGACCCGGCATGATCAGATGATCAGGGTTGTTTGGATCTCGCATCCTGACGAGCGATTCTAAATGAATCAAGGTATTCCGTTTAGTTTCATATACACCCTGGAAATGGATTTCAAATAGATCTTGCTCAAGGGCTTGAGCTATCCGGTTATACCAAGTCATTCGATGCATCATGACCTCAGAAGTGTCACGTGCAGGATCGTAAATGGTCCAGGTATTTTTGCCTTTATTTTTGGCTTGATACATGGCAGCATCGGCATGAGCAATCAGATTTTCTGCTGTTTCTCCATGTTCTGGGAAAATGGCTACACCTATACTGCTGGTAAGGCGAATATTTGTACCGCGAAAATGCAAGGGAATAGATGAAATGGCAGCCACAATACGAGCAGGTAGCGCGCTGATATCATCTTTTGGTTGAATAAGACTTAGAATGGCAAACTCATCTCCCCCTAAACGAGCGAATATTTCGATATGGCGAACAATGCTGGAGACTTCTCCGGCAGCCCGAACCAATACCGTGTCTCCTGCCCGGTGACCAAAAGTATCGTTAATGTATTTGAAATCATCTAGATCAAAATAGAGCAACGCAAATTTGCTTTGATTGCGCAGGGAAGCCGCGATCAAATTATCCAGCTCCTCCTGGAAGCGGTGCCGGTTGTATAGACCTGTCAGTGGATCACGCTCAGCTAGGTAGATGAGTTGCTGGGCGGTTTGCCGTTCCTGGGTAATGTCTTCATAAATCCACAACCGTCCCATAGTTCGACCTTCAATATCGTTTATCGGGTAAGACAATTGCGTAAATATTCTCCCGTCAGTGAACTCAAGCTCAGAGCGTTCGCTAACGTTATAAGTATCCGGCGTATGTACATATTTTGATGCATGGTCGGGCTGCGCAAAATATTTGGTGGATCGCTCGAATACAGTTTTAGTCGGCATGTTCAATAAGTTTTCATGTTTGCTAATATCCCACATACGGAGGAAGGTCGGGTTCAAGTATTCCACTCTCTGCTCATTATCTTCAAACAGAATTCCGATATTCATAGCTGATAGCAAAGCACTCATGCGACTTTGCTCCCGCTCCGCGAGGGTACGTAGCTCACGTTGATGCGTCTCAGAAATACGCAGTTCTCTTATGGCTGAATTCAGATTTTCTTCAGTTTGTCTTTGTTTCGTGATATCAAACATGACACCTTGAAGCAATATTGGTTTGCCCGCTGCATCTTTTAGTAAAACGGCATCATCTCGAACCCAGGCAATGCTGCCATCTTTTTTAAAGATACGATATTCCAAATGATAAGGCTCACCAGTCGTAAGGCTTGTCGACAAGCCAGCCATGACTCGTTCTTGGTCATCCGGATGAATCTGTTTTATTCGGAGCTGAGGATCATCGAGCCACTCGTGCTTGCTAAAGCCAAGCCTGGACTCGATTTGTGGGCTGACGTAGATGGTTTTTGCTATAGGATAGATATCGGCGATGTAAGTTACTGCTGGAATTTGCTCAATCAGTGTTCGGTATTTTGATTCGACATTCAGGCGATCGGTAATATCCCGGGCATACGCCAATACGCCTGTTATTTCGCCGTTGGCATTTCGCATCGGCAGCTTCAAAGTGTCAAACCAGCGTAGCTGCCCATCTGCAAGGGTAGCAGGATCAGCAGGATTATGTACTTTCTTGCCGGCAATTGCCTCATCGTCATCTGCGTGAAAACCTCTGATTCCCTGGACCGGATCACCGTAACACAGATGCTCAGGCCAGAAATCAGTATCCAATTTACCTAACATTTCTGCAGGCTTAAACCCTTGACCGCTAGCAAAAGCCTGGTTTACCAATACAAACCGATGCTCTTTGTCTTTTACGAAAATCCAGTCTGGTGTGGCGTCAATAACTGTTCGCAGTAAGCTCTTAGCATGCTTGACAACTGCTTCTGCGAATTTGCGCTCACTGAGATCCTGAACCGTCCCCAGTATTTCGATTGCTCTGCCACTATTATCAATCGTGATCTCAGCTTGTTCTTTAACCCATTTGATCGCTCCATTTGCGTTGATTCGGTATTCGATATCGTAAGGCGTGCCCTGCAAGGCTGCGCGCCAGGTATGATCGACCCGATCGTGATCTTCCGGTACAACGCAGGTGAGAAAGCTTCCATAATTAGGACGAGTGCTATCTTTTATTCCAAAGATTTTGAAAGTTTCCTCGGAGCAGGTAAGTACATTATTTTCCAGATCCAAATGCCAGCTGCCCAGTTTGGCCAGAGATTGTGCGCGACGCAGCGCATCTTCGCTTTGGCGTAAAGCAAACTCCCTGGCCTTTCGATCACTGATGTCGGTATATGTGCCCAGCATGCGCAGCGGATGTCCTTGATCATCCCATTCGACTACTTTGCCCAGAGAAAGTATCCATTTCCAATTGCCTTGCCGGGTAAGTTGCCGAAATTCCGCCTGATAATCTTCACGTAGTCCGCTGATGTAATCTTTGTAAATCTTGAAGGCCGGTTCGCGATCCTCCGGATGGAGGCGATCGCGCCAGCGGGCACTGGTTTCCTCGAAAACTTGCGGCTCATAACCCAGTATACGGGCATATTCAGGACTGACGGTTGCCATTCCTGTTTGCACGTTAAGATCATAAAGACCTTGATTAGAGGCTGTCAGTGCCATACGGAGACGCGATTCGCTGTCACGCAAGCTTTGCTCTGCCTGATGCCAGCTTGCCTGAATACCGATCATCATGTGCGAGATGAGCGCAATGGTGGCAACAAACATGCATAAGACCAGCCGATCCAGCTGAGGATAGTCTTGGGAAAAAGGACCAAGATCCTGCGCGGTTCCCCATATGGCAAGCAAGGTAATTGCCAAGGCTGCAATAGAGACACCTGTGACATTAAAACGTAGTCCTGCCCAAATCAAAGGAGGGAACACAAGGAAGGTGAGCGATAACTTGAGATGGCTCGATTCCAGAACATCGCCGAATACCAGCCAAGCTATGGCAATACAGCTACTCATGATCAGGATGAATTCCAATCGAAGCCGGGAATGAGGAGGCTGTGGGTTTGCCTGATGAGCCATCCAGGCTAGCAGCGGAGGGGAAAAAATCATTACACCAGTCATGTCTCCGAGCCACCAGCAGAGCCACGCACTAAGCACTTGGCCGCTTGATAGCAAGTCACTAAAATACAGCGATAATGTACCGCTCGTCGCGCTCAATAACATCGAGCCAGACGCGATCAGAATGAAGGTAACTACATTTTGGCCTCGCCCAAAAATATTTTGGGAGCCTATTGTTCGTTTCAGTATGAGCGCACCTAAGATCGGAGCAAGGGAATTCCCTGAAGCAATTCCAAGCGCAGTGGAGAATGTCAGTTCACCTGTCGTTAAATTGATCAAGAGCGAGCCGAGAAAAATGCCTGGCCAGCATGAAGATCCCCATGCCAAAGTGGCTGCGAGCGCTATTCCGGCAGGTGGCCAGAACAAGGTAATGTTGGAGTTCACGAGGGGTATGCTGAGCCCAAGCTTTCCAGCCAGAAAATATGCTGCTGCTAGCACTATAACTCGTATTATGGAAAACTTGGGCGAGCTGGGTAAGCACAATTTCATATTAGATTTAACTACAGGCCAGGAGTAGGGTAATGATCAGATATTAGCGAGGCAGATTGACAAACACCTACTATGTGCGCACTAAATAGAAGCATCCTCTGGTAACATATCACTATGCTGATTGCTTCTGCCCTTGCTTTTACACCTTTACTGGCTACCATGAACATGCCAACCTTCTATCTTCAAACTAATAGATTAATGAAATTTTATTATATTATTTGGCTCTGATTTTATGTCATATAAATTTTTAGTGTAGGGTGACAGATATGCGGTAACGAAATGGGCAATGCTAGTCAAAATAAAGCACATGAACAATGTGCGGGTTTTTTGTTGCTTTTTCAGATAGCTAACGATGATACGCCGGGATGGCGATAAAGAAGGGGATGTTTCATGTCAAATTGGTACCAAGACAATTCACAATCGATTGGTCGAACACCATTAGTTCGACTCAATCGGGTTACTGATGGTGCAGGAGCGACTGTGCTAGCCAAGATCGAGGGGCGTAACCCTGCATATTCGGTCAAATGTCGTATTGGCGCTGCGATGGTCGATGATGCTGAGCGCCAAGGGTTGCTTGGTCCTGGCAAGGAGTTAGTAGAGCCAACCAGTGGTAACACTGGCATTGCCTTGGCATTTGTTGCTGCTGCACGAGGTATTCCATTGACCTTGACCATGCCGGAAACCATGAGTGTCGAGCGCCGGAAATTACTTACTGCTTTTGGCGCCCATTTGGTTCTGACGGAGGGGCAGCGGGGGATGGGAGGTGCTATCGCCACGGCCAATGAGATCGTTGCTGCAGATCCTGGCCGTTTTGTTTTGTTACAACAATTCACGAATCCAGCTAATCCATCGATACATGAGCAAACGACAGGTCCTGAAATCTGGCAGGATACTGGCGGTGCAATCGATATTTTTGTTGCAGGAATAGGAACAGGTGGAACGATGACTGGCGTTTCCCGTTATATCAAACAAGTTAAAGATAAGGCAATTACGTCTGTTGCAGTTGAACCAGCTGCTAGCCCTGTTATTACACAGCAGCGGGCAGGTCAGCCTTTGGTACCGGGCTCTCACAAGATTCAAGGAATTGGCGCTGGCTTTATACCGGATAACCTCGATCTTTCCCTAGTGGATGAAGTTGAGCAGGTCAGTAATGAAGAGGCGGTTTTATATGCGCGCCGTCTTGCGCGGGAAGAAGGGATAATTTCTGGTATTTCTTGTGGCGCAGCAGTTGCTGCGGCTATTCGGCATGCCAAGCGTCCAGAAAATGCAGGCAAAACAATCGTTGTCATTTTACCGGACTCGGGTGAACGTTATTTAAGCAGTATTCTTTTTGAAGGTATGTTCAATGAACAGGGGTTGAATATAGAGTGACTAACGTCAATAGGATCAGCGATCTCCAGTTAAGAAGCACCTATCTTGAGATTGATCATATCGTCGCAGAATTACGTGCTCTGCGGATTGCTGCGCTGGAAAATCGACAGGGGCATGGTAGACCTCCTAAGCTTCCTTCACGCAAAATTCTGGTTGGCGTTGCAGAGGGATTGAGTGCTGCGATGTTTCCTAATCGTCTGGGATCAGCTGATCTGGCAGATGAGGGAGTCGATCATTATGTTGGACATACGCTGAATACTACCCTGCGCGCATTGTTGGTACAGATACAGCATGAATTGCATTTTAGCTCAGGTTTGGAAAACCTGAGCGATGAAGATCGTGAACGAGCAGTAGGTATCACACAAGCATTCGCCAAGTGCTTGCCTGGGATTCGAAGCTTACTGGAAAGCGATATTGTTGCAGCTTACGAGGGGGATCCTGCTGCTCACAGTGTTGATGAAGTGCTGGTATGCTATCCAGGCATCACAGCGATTATTTACTATCGGCTGGCGCACGAACTGCATCGACTTGGTGTGCCTCTGATTGCGCGGATGATTTCAGAAATAGCGCACTCACTGACTGGGGTGGAAATACACCCTGGCGCTCAAATTGGCGGCAGTTTTTTTATCGATCATGGTACGGGCGTGGTCATCGGAGAGACTGCTGTCATAGGTCGCAATGTACGACTATATCAGGCAGTTACCTTAGGTGCAAAACGATTCCCGGTAGATGAACATGGAGCTTTGGTGAAAGGCATTCCGCGTCATCCTATTGTGGAAGACGATGTCGTGATTTATGCAGGTGCGACTATTCTGGGGCGTATCACGATCGGACGTGGCTCAACGATTGGTGGAAATGTTTGGTTGACACGTGGCGTGCCGCCCGGCAGCCATATTACTCAAGCGCAGACGCGTCATGAAACATTTGAAGGTGGAGCGGGGATTTAAGGACTATATTGGAGGAACAGTCATGGCAAACAGCAAACTTTTTCTGACACTTGATGACGCCAAAGAAATCGCTACTGTGGCAGAAGCAGAAGCAAAGCGGAATAATTGGCCGGTAGTGATTGCTATTGTAGATGAAGGCGGTCATTTGCTTTACTTTATGCGGCTTGACAATACGCAATATGGCAGTATCGAGGTTGCCATACAAAAAGCCAGATCAGCCATTGCCTTTCGGAGACCGACTAAAGTACTGGAGGAGCAAGTCAGTCAAGGGCATGTACGTTACTTGAGTTTGCCTGGAGCAATACCCATTGAAGGCGGGTTGCCTATTGTATTGGGAAATCAATTTATTGGTGCGATCGGTGTGAGTGGCGTGAGGTCTCATCAAGATGCACAAATTGCGCAAGCGGGAATCAACGTACTTAACCCAGATTCTCTTTAGCCTTTAATCTCTAATGAGAGAGAAGAGCGCCATGATTGCAGAGGTGCCAACCAGTCCAAGGTACTAAGCTTTTTATATTCCGATTCTTTACCAGTAATTCTTGCTTAACAGCTTTATGTATCTGGACGATTAATACAGCCAGTTTGACTGTTACCACTTAACTTCAGCTGATCTCATGTGGTTATCTTTAGTGCTATTAAATATTTATTCGGTAGAATAAGGCAAAAGTGATTTGATTTTTTGGGTAACCATCAAGCTACAAAAAACTTGGAGATCACTTCTTCAGTAGACTGAATAGGTTTACTAACGACTATACGTAATATTCCAAGAATATCATACAGGTTATCTGCGATCGCGATGGCTTCAGTAAATGCGTACTCAATACCGCTTCCTGTGAGCCTTCCGACTCCTTCGCTTGCTTTAAACATGAACCCGAGTCTATCACATAGTTTATTAGTATTATTTTGCGCCTTTTGTAACCTCTCAGAAATAGAACCATCTATATCAATCTGAATATTTAGATTCTGGATGGCGACTATTGAGTTACTAGCAAAGGCCGTATTTGCTGTCATTTGTGTTATAAGTCTGCCTAATTGTGATTGTGTGGGCTGGGCGTCTTCTTTCAATAAGTCAAGATTACGAACGCTTTCCGCTGTTATTTCAAGGCTGAAAGCATGTAAATCAGTATGAAGTTTGTTCAACTCTTTCATTTTGTTTCCTAATGAGGGTGTGCATTATTTGATTACGCATAGCATAGTGTGCGACACATCTTTAGAAAGTGATTCGAAAAACCTGTTACATGATCCAATGATTGCGTTGGGTAGTATTACATGATTATCAGCAATTAAGCGATTTGATTTATTTTTTTCATAAACTATTGTTTGGACGTTATTTTATTCCAGATTTTATAATAATAAGCATGGCGGTTTATGCTTGATTAAATCGTGTAAGATTCAATTGCTGAGCTGATATATTTTATATGATTGGCCATGTAAACTATCTATCTCACGTAGAAAGGAATCCTATAGATTGGGGCATCATCTCCCTCGAAAAGATAGAGAATGTGCTGGCTTTTTTATGTTTTTTCTTCTGCTTGAACTAGATAAATATATCAAAGCTCATTGATTTTTTAGAAAGCTGAGTGCGAATATATTTTCAAACATAATTTAGCTGAATTTGATATTGATTACCTAGAAATTATAAACCAGCAACTTATGCAATTCGAGTATTTGTCGTTGATATTTAGGTTTAAATGATGTCATTCTAAAAAATCCTAACGGAATCTCGGATGTAGCATTGAGATGCCATATTCAATGGATTTGGGTTGTGGCTCACAAAGAAGTCGTTTATTAATCAAACGGGATGAACTGGCCATCCATCCATCCATCTTTCTTTATAATTATTTACTAAATATGGACTTACTTACTCAAGGATTGTTGGGAGCTAGCCTGGCACAGGCAGGTGCCCAGAAGAATGAAATACGTATAGCTACAGGAGTCGGGTTCTTTGCGGGGTTACTTGCGGATGCGGATATTCTGATTCAATCATCTAATGATCCCTTATTAACAGTTGAATTTCATCGCCATTTTACGCACTCCATCTTCTTTGTTCCGTTTGGTGGATTCATTGCGGCGCTTATTCTCTGGCCACTTCTGCGGAGGCAGCTGTCTTTTACACGTCTATACCTGTTTTGCTTCTTGGGTTATTGCTTAAGTGGCGCGCTGGATGCATTGACTAGCTATGGCACTCATTTATTCTGGCCAGTTAGCGAAGCACGTGTTGCGTTCAATATCATTTCTGTCATTGATCCTATTTTTACCTTGATACTGTTGATAGCAGTCGCCTATGCCTGCAAGAAGGATGTGGTATTCGCTGCGAGAGCTGGCCTGGTTGTCGCAGGAGCTTATCTTTTGTTTGGTTGGGTGCAATTACAGCGCGCAGAAGCAACAGCCGTGGCTTTGGCCGATTCCAGGGGGCATGTCACTGAGCGATTGCTGGTAAAACCCACGTTGGCCAATTTGGTATTGTGGCGTTCGATCTATGAGACCGAGGGAAAATTTTATGTAGATGCAATTCGTGTTGGCTTGTTTTCAGAGCCCCGTATCTATCCGGGGGAATCCATTAAAAAATTCATGATTGAGCAGCACTTTGACCAATTTTCCAGGGATTCCGTACTGGCGAAGGATATTTCTCGTTTCACTATTTTTTCTGGCGGGTTTGTCGCCACTCAACCTGAACACCCTAATCTATTGATTGACGTGCGTTACTCAAATTTGCCCACGACGATTGCACCGTTATGGGGGATAGAGATGGATCTGCATGACCCTAATCAACATGCGCTATACCGATTATTCAGAGATGCTTCGGAAGAAACACGTCAAAAATTTCTAGCTTACTTAATGGGCCAATCTATTGATTAATAATGTTTCTACCCCGTCTGATTTGCGGTTATTCCCGATTAGCGCCAGGCATCAGCTTGAAGCTGCTTGTTCAGGAATGATTGAGCGTAATTCATGGAATAAAGTCCGGAAACTCTTGGGAGGTTTTCCTGCGAGTTTTTCTTTGTTGGTATTGCGTACTAGTGTGCGCAAACGTTGCAAATCAGCGTGGGGGTATTGTTGCCCAAATTCAGTAAAAGCTGTTTCATCCGTTAGAAGACGCTCACGCCAGCGTTCCAGTTGATGCAGCCATGCTGTACGGTGTGCGTTCGTACCTTGCCAGGTATTGATTTTTTCCCGGATAGGTGCTGCATCAATTTCCCGCATCAGCTTGCCAATGTACTGTAACTGGCGACGACGTGCTTCATGCTTAGTTATGCGTTGGGCCTCAAGGAGAGCGTCCACGAGTGTCTCTGGTAAATCAAACTCAGCTATTTGTCTGGGATCAAGCGCAACCAATTGTTCGCCGATATCCTGCAACGCATGCATGGCATGTTTGCGGCGTGTTTTGCTGGGTGGTGATTCCTGCTCGGAATCGTTTTTGGGGTCATTTTCCATGCGAGCTATGTAATGCGATAACGATAAGCTGCTATCATAACGTTCTTTGAGAGCTAAGCTGATTAAATTTCCCTTAAAATGATCATATTGACTTCATCATGAGTTGATTTTCATAGAACCAATTATATGAATAACGATATTTCGTCATCTCAACAATTTTCTTATCCCTTTGCAGGGCTTCAGCAGATTGCACATGATATTCTGGGCTATGCCAAGAATGGAGGGGCAAGCGCATGTGAAGCCAGTGTATCTGATGGCTGTGGATTAAATGTCACAGTCCGGCAAGGTGCTGTGGAAACTATTGAGCACGCCCGTGACAAAGGTTTGTCTGTAACAGTATATATCGGTCAGAAACGCGGTCATGCAAGTACCTCAGATTTTTCTCCACAGGCCATCAGAGATACGGTTGCAGCTGCACTCTCCATTGCCCGGTACACAGCTGCGGATAATTGCGCGGGACTGGCTGATGCGGAGTTGCTCGCAACTTCATTTCCTGATCTTGGTTTGTATCATCCATGGGAATTGTCAGTTGAACAGGCAATTGAACTTGCACAAGGTTGCGAAGCAGCGGCGCTTGCAGCTGACAAGCGCATTACTAACTCGGAAGGGGCGACTATTTCAATCAATATTTCCCGGTTCGTGTACGCGAATAGTTATGGATTTTTAGGGGGATATCCTCTTTCGCGACACAGTATTAGTTGTGCGGTCATTGCAACAGAGCATGATAATATGCAGCGTGATTATTGGTATAGCGTAGCACGTGATGCAGCTGATCTGGAATCTGTCTATGACGTGGGTAAAAAAGCAGGGATGCGTAGTATCGCTCGTTTGGGGGCAAAAAAAATTGCCACATGTGAAGTGCCTGTGTTATTCGAGGCCCCGATCGCCTCCAGTCTGATCGGGCATTTTACTCAAGCTGTAAGCGGCGCGAGTCTTTATCGTAAGTCGTCATTCTTGCTGGATAGCATGGGAAAACAGATATTTTCTCCAGATATTCAAATACGTGAATTGCCGCATATCAGAAAGGGACTGGCAAGTTGTGCGTTTGATGATGAAGGGGTCGCTACCCATGAACGAAATGTCGTTGAGAACGGGATTGTGCAAGGATATTTTCTTGGTAGCTATTCTGCGCGCAAGCTTGGTTTGCGTACCACTGGCAATGCGGGAGGCAATCATAATCTGGTTCTGGAAAACGCCACACCGTTACCGTTTTCCGATTTGCTCAAGAAAATGGACAAAGGTTTGCTTGTCACGGAATTACTCGGCCATGGCGTGAATGGAGTAACGGGAGATTATTCACGAGGTGCTACCGGTTTCTGGGTGGAGAATGGCGAGCTATGTTATCCAGTGGAGGAAATTACTATCGCTGGCAATTTAAAGGAAATGCTACGTGGAATAGTGGGGGTGGGTAGCGATAGGATAGTGCGCGGCTCTAAGCAGTGTGGGTCGTTGCTGATAGAGCGTATGACAGTTGCGGGACATTAAGTGGAGTCGCGGAACTGAGAGCTTGTGAGCAAAGATTGATCAATGCTAATGAAATTCTGGCATCAATTTGAACAGAGGGGTGGCAGATTTTCTGAAGCTGTAGACTGATTAGCTGACTGGTTGTGAGTTTTGATGATTTGCATGGTATTTATCGAAGTAATTGCTCACTATTCTTTTCAGGTAGACTCAATGACCATGCAAGAGTAGGAATGGCATTAATCCGTGAATCCTTTGCTCATTAAGTACCTCGTTTTTGTTAGGCGATATTTATTACATTGAATTTGCAAGTTTCTTTTCTGGCGTTCCCATTGAGCGCAGCAGTATTCTACTTGCGCGATATTATTCTGTTTATTTTCTTCAGTTATTAGCATTGCTGATCATTATTTTTTAGAGATTATCTCGTTTGTTTGATCAAAAGCATTATTTCTTTTTTAAGTAAAATAAAAATTCGCCAGTTGTTTCAGCTAACGATAATAGCTGATTGCCCGTTTGTTCAGCAAAGACCTGAAAATCAATGACAGAAGCAGGATCGGTTGCGACAATTTTCAGTATCTGTCCATGGGCCATCTCTGCCAAAGATTTTTTAGTGCGCAGTATAGGTAATGGACAGACGAGTCCGCGAACATCCAGTTCCTTGTCAAAATTCATACTTCTCCTTTTTTATAATTAAATTTTATTTAATTTTACCGGGCATGGCATGAGGTGCCAAATAGGTCAATTTCAGATTGTTGTAACTTTCAGTTCAAGATACGTTACGATAATACGTTTTTTTTAATAATTTTATTGTATGCCAGTTAATATTCCTTCCTTGCTACCTCAGCAATTATTACCGGTTCAGGGCGTATCGCTAGGTATAGCTGAAGCAGGGATCAAACGGCCTGATCGTAAAGATCTTTTGGTGATTGTGCTTGATGGAAATGTGGAAGTAGCGGGTGTTTTTACAAAGAACCGCTTTTGTGCTGCGCCAGTCGTAGTAGCTAAGGAACATCTCTCTGTTGCCAGCTCAATCCGTGCGTTGATCATTAATACCGGCAATGCCAACGCCGGTACCGGAGAAGAAGGTGTCACCCATGCTCATGCAACCTGTGCAGCCCTGGCTAAGTTACTTGGCTGCCAACCGCAGCAAGTATTGCCGTTTTCCACAGGTGTGATTATGGAGCCATTACCGGTTGAGAGAATCATTGAGGGCTTGCCGCGAGCATTGAGCGACCGTAAATCTGATAATTGGTTTGCTGCCGCGCAAGCGATCATGACGACCGATATTGTTCCTAAAGGAGTTTCCAGTCAGATTCAGATCAATGGTGCCACGATCACGATAACCGGCATTGCCAAGGGTTCGGGTATGATTCACCCGAATATGGCCACCATGCTCGGGTATATCGCAACCGATGCCAATATTTCCCAATCGCTACTACAGGAGATGGCGCGTCATGTTGCCGATCATTCCTTCAACCGTATTACCGTGGATGGGGATACCTCCACCAATGATGCATTGCTTTTGATCGCAACGGGCAAGGCAGATTCCTTGCAGATTGTCGATCGGGAAAGCCCGGAATTTAGCTTGCTGCAGAGCGCAATCATGGAGGTGGCTATACGACTGGCTCAGATGATTGTGCGAGATGGTGAAGGCGCGACCAAATTTATTACGGTGCAGGTAGAAAAAGGAAGAACGCTGGAAGAATGTTCTCAGGTGGCTTATGCAATTGCTCATTCACCATTAGTTAAGACGGCTTTCTTTGCATCTGATCCTAATCTGGGGAGAATCCTTGCCGCTATTGGTTATGCTGGCATAGACGATCTCGATGTCAATAATATTCAGCTTTATCTCAATGAAGTGTTGGTTGCAGAGCAGGGTGGTAGAGCAAAAAGCTACTGTGAGCAGGATGGTCAGCGTGTGATGAGGCAATCTGAAATCACAGTACGAGTGATATTGAATCGTGGAGCAGCCACAGCCAAGATATGGACATGTGATTTTTCTTACGACTATGTGAAAATCAATGCAGATTATCGCAGTTGATTGATTATGAATGAGTTTGATTTGCTCTATGATCGCTTAGATAAGCTGCTTACTCGTATCGAGAATGTGCTTCCTGCCAGGCAAGCCGATGCTGATCTTAATTCCGCGATTGCATTCCGATGGCGCAAAGACGTCAATGCGGGCTATATTCAATCTGTTTCCCATCCACATAACATCGTGCTTGATGCATTGCAAGGCATCGATGAGCAAAAGCAGCTTATCGATCAAAATACCCATCAATTCGTATTGGGTTATCCCGCCAATAATGTTCTACTGACTGGAGCGCGCGGTACAGGAAAGTCGTCTTTGGTAAAAGCATTGTTAAACAAATACGCAAGTAAAGGTTTGCGCTTGATCGAAGTGGAAAAACACAACCTTATTGATTTGCATGATATCGTTGAGCGGGTTTATCAGCGGCCAGAACGCTTTATCTTATATTGCGATGATTTGTCATTTGAAACCGATGAGCCAGGCTATAAGGCGCTGAAAGTTGTTCTGGATGGTTCTATTGCGGTGGTTTCCGGTAATGTGCTCGTTTATGCCACTTCTAATCGCCGGCATTTGATACCAGAGTTTATGCGGGACAATCTTGAGGTGCGCCATGTTGACGGAGATATCCATCCCAGTGAATCTATTGAGGAAAAAGTTTCATTGTCAGAGCGTTTCGGTTTATGGCTATCGTTTTATCCTTTTGATCAAGACCAATACTTGGAAATTGTCCGTTACTGGCTCGCTTTTTACGGTACCAGCAAAATGACAGATCTGATGCGGGAAGAAGCGTTGCGATGGACGCTTACGCGCGGCTCGCGAAGTGGGCGAGTCGCCTGGCAATTCGCTCGAGATTGGACTGGAAAACAGAAGTTGTTACGTCAGCAACCCTTCCAGTAATAACTCGTAATTTGCTGATAGGTAATCTTATGGTTCAATCTATTCCACTTGTTGAAGTGGCGGCTGCAATCATTATTCGACCAGATGGATGTTTTTTGCTTACAAGTAGACCAGAAGGAAAGCCTTATGCGGGGTATTGGGAATTTCCTGGCGGGAAGATTGAAGCGGGTGAATCTGCTTTACAAGCGATTAACCGGGAATTACAAGAAGAGCTTGGTATCCAGGTCGAGCAGGCCTACCCCTGGATCACACGAGTGTTTACTTATACACATGCGACTGTTCGTCTGCATTTCTACCGTGTGATTGAATGGTATGGTCAGCCATTCGGGCGCGAGAATCAAGCGTTATCCTGGCAAACAATCGATAATGTATCGGTAGCACCTTTGTTGCCAGCTAACCTTCCAGTGATACGGGGACTTGCCTTACCACCAGTGTATGCGATTACTAACGCATCAGAGTTAGGTGAAGAGACCATGCTATGCAGGCTTGAGCATGCTTTGCAGCAGGGTTTGAAGCTTTTACAGATTCGCGAAAAGTCGCTAGCTAGCGATAGATTGCGATGGCTAGTAAGCGAGATTATCAGACTTGCGCATACTTTCCAGGCCAGGGTGATCATCAATAGCGATATTTCGCTTTCCCGGGAATTGGGGGCAGACGGTGTTCATTTAACTTCTGTGCAGCTTATGTCGCTAACTAAACGTCCCGATGTAAATTGGTGCGGTGCTTCTTGTCATAATGCCGAGGAGCTTTATCAGGCACAGAGCATCGGGGTGGATTTTGTAGTGCTGGGCCCTTTATTACCGACGTTAAGCCATCCAGGACTACCTACATTAGGCTGGCAAAAGTTTTCCTCCTTGATACGCGATTACTCTTTGCCAGTTTATGCGCTAGGTGGCTTAGTTCATGCTGATTTGGCTATTGCCTTGGAACAGGGAGGACATGGTATCGCCATGATGCGGGATATTTGGGCGAATGACTGAATGTTATGGTTTGAATCTTATTCCGCTACAGAAATGCAGCATTAATTAAAATTATCTGGTTTTTTGTCAATAATCACGGGTTCTTCTTTTTGCACAGTCTCCGATATACGGTAAGATTCTGTCGCCCATTGCCCTAGATCATGCATTTTGCAACGCTCAGAACAGAATGGGCGATAGCGGTTGGCCGTATCCCAAGTTGCTGCCTTACCACATTGAGGGCAATTAACAATAGTTTGTTTCATGACTTCATGCAGCTACAAATTACAGTAAGTTAATTCAAAATCAATATCTTCTTCGTAGACATTGGTTTTCTGATCGGATCCAAACGGAATGAAACGTATATTGAGTGCATATTTATTGGCACTGATTTCGGGTACGCATGGAAATTCTTTGTCGATTTTCAGGCGCAGCATTTGTGCTATGAGACCGGAATCAGTTTGCTGGAATAAGCCTTGGTAAGCAGTATGGCGAAAGGTCCTTCCACTATTTCTTAGCAGTTTTAATATTGTATTGAAACTGCTGCGAATGGGTAATAACGGTGTGATCCATTCATTAAAATCATGATGGCGCATTTCGGGCGTTATACTTAACCAATAGTGATAGGATGGTAAATCAAATTCACATGCGCCACCTGGGATACTCATGCGCTGTTTAATGCCCATCAACCATTCATTATCACGTAGATGTCCACCTATCCGGCCAGGAATATTAAGTAAATCTCGGAATGTAACTTTAATGTCTCTGAGCACATGGTTTAATGCTTCTTCAGAAATTTCCGGATTCTTGCGTAAACCTTCCAGCATGCTTCTTTGTCGTTCCAATTCTTGCAATAAATCTGATTTAAGATCGGCACGGCTGGTCACATCAAGAATCTCAAATAACGCAACAAGTGCAGCGTGATGTTCAGTCGGCGTGTCACGCGCTGAAAAGAAATCAATCTTGTTAAACAGAACTTCAAGCCGCAGCAAGGTGCGAATACGTTCATTGAGGGGGTGTTCGTAGCAAATCACGGTAATTATGAAACATAGAGTGTTAATAACATATCAGAATCATACCCCATGAAACATCATTTCTGCATGAAAGTTTGATTCTTTTGGCTAATTATATCGGCGTTGTTAAACAGGACTGTTCAACTCTTCTGTTGATAAAGCAAGATATTTTAGATGTAGCATCTCGACCTGCTTATACAAATGATCAAGGTCTCGGTCATTGACAATGATGTCATCAGCTTGCTCTAGACGTTTTTGCCGTGAAATTTGTGTTGCCATGATGGCGCACACTTCCTGTTCGTCCAATTTACTGCGTGCAATCGTGCGTGAAATCTGTAATTGCTCGGTACAATCAATGACCAAAATTCGATGGATTAGCTTTTGGAATACATTTGTTTCCAGTAATAGTGGCACAACAATAATGATATAAGCAGAAGTCGCTAGGCTAATGCGGCGTATCACTTCATGATAGATAAGCGGATGCAGGATAGCTTCAAGCTTATTCCGGAAGATTTGATTTGAGAATACCAGCTTACGCATTCTATTTCTATCCAGAGAGCCATCTTTTGCAATAAAACCCGTGCCAAATATTTTTCTAATGGTATCTATTGCTTTACCTCTTGGCAGAGTTAATTTGTGTGCGATTTCGTCCGTATCGATAATGTCAACACCATACGCTGCAAAGAAATTTGTGGCGCTAGATTTGCCACAGCCAATGCCTCCAGTTAATCCGATGATCAAAGGCATGCGCTAAAATAAGCCAAGATAAGCGTGGTTGATCTTATTTCCCCAGAATAAGGCGATTAGGCCCCCTCCGGCAAGATAGGGACCAAACGGGATCGTGGTGCTTCTCTGGTGCTTTTTAAGAATTATCAATAAGATACCTATTATTCCTCCCACAAGCGAGGAAAACAGAATGACTAATGGCAGCATCTGCCAGCCTAGCCATGCGCCAATTGCAGCGAGTAGCTTGAAATCCCCATAACCCATGCCTTCTTTCCCGGTAATCAGTTTGAAGCACCAATAAACTGTCCACAGGGTAAGGTAGCCGGCAACTGAGCCGATGATAGCTGATCGAATATCAATAAAACCGTTACCTAAATTAAATAAAAGCCCAATCCAGAGTAAAGGTAATGTAATAGCATCCGGTAATAATTGCATGTCGAAATCAATGAAGGTAAGCGCAATCATTGCCCAAATAAAGATCAAGGCAGCGATAGCAGTCAGGCCGAATCCGAAATGCCATGCGGTGAAGCCGCTCATCGCGCCCGTCAGTACTTCAACAATGGGGTAGCGAAGGGAAATGCGCGTATGGCATTGCGAGCAGTGTCCTCGGAGGAACAGATAACTGATAACAGGGATATTTTCAAGCACAGAAATTCTATGTCCACACTGAGGACAAATGGAGCGAGGGGTCACAAGATTGAATGCTGGTAAATTATGAGTGGTTCCTCCGTGTAATTCAGCGCATTGCTGGTGCCATGCCCGTTCCATCATTTTGGGTAGTCGATGAATGACTACATTTAAGAAGCTTCCTACCATTATTCCAATGATGGCGCTGAAAGTAATGAAAAGAGCGGGTGTATTCTGAAAAGAATCGATCAGTGTCATATATTGTCTAAGAGAAGGGTTCTATACCGGGAACTAGCCAACAACCTGGCCCATTTTGAAGATAGGTAGGTACATTGCGATAACCATACCTCCGATGAGTGTGCCAAGAACTACCATGATAATCGGTTCCATCAAACTTGAGAGGGCTTCCACTGCATTATCCACTTCTGCTTCAAAGAAATCAGCAATCTTGCTTAACATGGAATCCAGTGAACCAGATTCTTCTCCTATTGCCACCATTTGGAGGACCATATTGGAAAACACGTTTGTTTTTGTCATCGCATCTACCAGACTACTTCCTGTACTAACTTCTACCTGAATATTTTTAGTAGCATCAAAATAAACATGGTTTCCTGCTGCGCCAGCAACTGAACCCAATGCTTCAACCAATGGGACACCTGCTGCAAACATGGTAGAAAGCGTGCGAGACCAGCGTGCAATGGTAGCTTTCCTGATTACATCCCCAAAAATGGGCAATCTCAAGGCAAGCTGATCCATGATCCGTTGCATAGTAGTTGAACGCTTCCATGCATACAAGAAAGCATAAAGGCTAAGCCCTATCCCACCAAAAATTGCCCACCAGTAATCGACAAAGAAATCCGAAATAGCCATGACCATCAGTGTTGGGGCTGGGAGATCAGCTCCAAAACTATGAAATAATTCTTTGAATGCAGGGATCACGAAAATCATGATAACTGCTGTAATGATAAAGGCAACAATAATAATTGATATGGGATAAAACAATGCAGACTTGATCTTTCTCTTGATCGCCTGAATTTTTTCCTTATAAGTAGCTAAGCGATCCAGCAAATTGTCGAGAATACCGGCTGCTTCACCTGCTGCAACAAGGTTACAAAACAGGGAGTCAAAGTAGAGCGGGTATTTTCGAAATGCATTCGCTAGGCTATTCCCAGTTTCAACATCCATTTTTATATCCATCAACAGCTTGCCAACCGCACGGTTACTGTGTCCCTTGCCTACGATATCAAAAGCCTGTAACAGAGGAACACCAGATTTCATCATGGTGGCGAGTTGGCGCGTAAATAAAGTAATGTCTTTGTCACTAATTGTTCCATTCGATTTTGTTTTGGTAATTTTTGTGGCGCGGATGCCTTGACGACGCAGTGCAGAGGTGACGACGACAGCGCCTGCTGCTCGCATTTCCCCCTTGACTACTTTGCCAGATCGGTCTTTGCCTTCCCATGAGAAATTAATTTCCTTGATTTTCCTATCTGGACGTGCCGCTACAGTTGACATAACAACTCCTTGTTAACCCAATTTTATTGATATTTCGACAATATTTTTAGAGCTGATGTATTTACTAATTGCATTAAGAGTAGCGTCAGAAATGAATTGATTTAGTATTGGGTTATAACGACTATCGTTATAGATTTGCTTAGATCTAAATTTGAATGATTCTGATTAGAATTTTATTCATAAAGTGAATTACATCACTATAAGTGTTCATTGAGATTGTAGAAAGAACTTATTTTTCTTTTTTCCAGGTACGATATGTTTGCTATTGAGGGGGCAAGCTGTCTTCAATACCAGTAAAGCCAAATTTGGCACACGTGCTGATTAACAGGCAGATAGCACAAGTAGTGATCAAGAATTGGCGCAACGTGAAGCAAGAATCTGCAAGATCGTAAGGGTGCAAAGAGGGGTATATTACCCAACCATACCGATAACGAATCCGTCGGTGTCCCGAGAAGGCGTAATCCAAGGCTACATCAGTGTGGTTGAGGTCGATGGAATGTCCCAATCATCTTGGATACGCAAATTCACAGCACAGGTTCTGAACGGGCGTTCTTAATGCTTGGGGGCGAATATTGCAGAGTCTTTGCGCGATGCTGTCACTGCGATTACAACCAATGAAAATTATCACTCTGAAGTCAACATAAAAGATTTAGCACACGTAGATGTATACATTCCCCGACAATGGCTACCACCAATGTGATGAGCGTTATACAGGCCATGCTTGCAAAAGTAAGCCTGATCCATTATCGAATAAAGCGAAGCAGGGAGAGGAAGCTTCGTGTTTTACCACTGCGGATTCTCGATTAACTGATGATCACAGTCATTCGACAAAATCTGGTAGCTTACCAAACAACAAATGCTTAAGCCGTTTACTCTAATGGCATGACTTCGTTAGAACCATGTTGACATGGTCCAATGGATCCGGACATTCCAGTTAAGAGAAAATAGCATTAACTGGAGGAAGAAATGGTAACGAGAAAGCGGTACACAAAAGAATTCAAATTAGATGCGATCAGTTTGGTGTTGGATCAAGGTCATACGAAGACAGAAG
>CAZKPL010000031.1:0-32046 GCA_964554625.1 uncultured Nitrosomonas sp.
ATGTTCATTTACAGTATTCTCCAGAATACTGTAAACAACGCTAGAAATTCTTACAGTCCATGGCAAACAGGCGGGTCGTTTCTTTCATGGCTATTATGATCATTACTGCTTTTTGCCATGGTATGTGTTCTGCCAGGATCAACCGCTGGTAGGCTACCTGTGGCCAAGCAATATCGATGAGGCAAGACATGCCGGGGCTATCCTGTCATTGTTGATAAAACGGTTCAGACAAAGCTGGCCTGAAGTTCGTATCATTTTTCGAGGTGACAGTGGTTTTTGCCATAATTTCCACCAAAATACGCAGAAAAGCACATTTCATCACAACAAATTCTGAATAGAAATTTGATTTATCCACTTGAAAAATGAATCTCTGGCAAATTCGTTCTTATTTTTGATGCTCGTGCAATATTCGGGAATAGCACTGCCAAAGGATGTCGTAGATCGATCATTTGATCAAGATGGGCACAAAAAAGTCGTTGATTGCCATCTTAAGTACCTTGAATTCCTCTCAGGTTTAGATGCTGTTATTATAAATTCTTGAGAGTTTAGAATGTGAGCTTTCTGCCTGAATCAAAGTGTTCATGAGGGTCTCAGGCATTTTGCAGGGCCAACTAACTATATAAGGATCTTTTATAACCGGCAGTGCAAACAGGAAGAATTAGGCTACCTATCGCCAGCAGAATTTATACAACGATATTATATAAATCTATTTGCTACTTAATCACATGGACTCCATATTTGACAACGCATCTCATATTTCTTCTTTCGTGACTGCGTTATCCAGTATTTCATCCAAAATCTCTATCCAGTGCCTGACAGGTAATGAAGTACCGCTTTTTAGATGCATTAAACAGCCAATGTTAGCCGTAATGAGTTGATCTGGTTTTTCAATGGAGAGATTGATTATTTTTTCTTTGAGAAGTTGTTGAGATAATTTTGGCTGAAGGATAGAGTAAGTACCAGCAGAGCCACAGCAAAGATGGGCATCTTTAACAGAGCAGAGAGTAAAGCCTGCAATGCCTAGTATTTTTTCAATGACACCACGAATCTGCATGCCATGCTGGAGTGTGCAAGGAGAATGAAACGCCAATTTCATTTCATGACGTGATCCTGATTTTTCAAGATGAGCAATCAGGTTGTCTGTTTCTGCAGCCAAGATTTCGCTGATATCTTTAGCTAGCGTTGAGATTTGCGCAGCCTTTTTTGCATAAACTGGGTCATGGCGCAACAAATGTCCATATTCTTTGACGGTGACGCCACAACCACTGGCTGTAATCACGATGGCTTCTATTGGTTGTGCATCCTTTTGGTCATTATCAATAAATGACCACCAAGCATCGATATTGCGGCGCATATAATTCATTCCATCTTGATGCGCATCAAGATGGTAAGACAGTGCACCGCAACAGCCAGCTTTTTCTGCTTTAATCAGTGAAATTCCAAGCTTATCCAGAACATATGCAGTAGCAATATTGATATTAGGTGAAAGTTCCGGCTGTACGCATCCATCGAGTATGAGCATAGCTCGTCGATGTTTTTTTACTGGCCATTCTCTGATGTTTTGAATCCGGGAGGGAACTAATTTTTTTAGTTTGGCCGGTAATAGAGGGCGGAAAAATTGCCCCATCTTGAATAATGATTTAAATAAGTAGCGATGAGGGAGGATTTTGTTTAGTAGATAACGTATTCCACTCTCGTGGATACCACGTTTCACATTTTTGTCAATAACACTTCGGCCAATATCGAGTAGTCGACCATAACGTACGCCAGATGGACAAGTTGTTTCGCACGCGCGGCAAGTAAGACAGCGGTCGAGATGATGTTGTGTTTTCTGAGTGGCCGAGTGTCCTTCCAGTACTTGCTTCATCAAGTAAATGCGGCCCCGTGGGCTATCAAGTTCATCTCCCAATAATTGGTAAGTGGGACAGGTGGCCAGGCAAAAGCCGCAATGTACACAGGATCTCAATATAGCGTCGGCTTCCTGGCCTTCCGGGGTATGTTTAATAAAATCAGCAAGCTTAGTCTGCATTTGTCAGTACTCTGGATACATTCGGCCAGGATTGAATATCCCAGCTGGATCAAATTTTTGTTTTAAGCGTTGATGGAGCGCCATCATGTGAGTTGTCAGGGGATGAAAAGCCTGAAGCGATGATTTGTCGCCATAGAATAATGTAGCATGACCGCCTGCAGCTTCCGCCTGCGATCGAACCCTTTTTTCATTTAAGTTTTCATCAGTCGCTAGCCAGCGTAATGCACCACCCCATTCTATCAATTGTTGGCCTGGCAGCAATAACGGTGGGGTAGATGATTTAATCGATAAACGCCACAATCTCGTTCCCGAGCTGAAAAATGTGTGAGTATGTTCACGAATGCGTTGCCAGAACAACTCTCCTTGATTAATTTCTTCTCCGCCAATTTTAATGCGGGCGGCATGCACAGCAGCTTCGGCACCAGAGAGCCTTGCAAAAAGATTTCCATCATAAAAACAGGTGGCGGAAATAGGTAATGGTTTGCTCGCCCATTGATGCATCTTGTTAATCGCTTCGGATTCTCTCATCGGCATGCATAGGCTTATTTCTATCGGTGGCGTAGGCAATACCTTGAGTGAAACCTCTAACAAGACCCCTAAAGTTCCCATTGCACCTGTCATGAGACGAGAAACATCATAGCCAGCAACATTTTTCATCACCTGGCCGCCAAAATGTAAGTCATCTCCTCTGCCATCAAGTATACGTACACCTAGTACAAAATCACGTACTGCCCCTGTGTATGCTCTTCGTGGTCCAGATAAGCCAGTAGCGATGCAGCCACCCAATGTTGCATTTTCACCAAAATGAGGAGGCTCAAAAGCCAACATTTGATGATGCTCGGATAGTATCGTTTCAAGATCAGTTAAGCGTGTCCCTGCTCGTGCGGTTACCACCAGTTCACTTGGCTCGTAATTTACAATTCCCGAATAGGTTGCTACATCAATGACATCGCACACTTGTTCGGTCAATCGACCACCATAAAAATGCTTGCTGTTGCCACCGCGAATAGAGAGTGGTTTTTTATTTTCTGCAGCAGCCCTGATAGCCTGGATAAAGTGTTCAACTGTATTTAGCATAAAGTGGAGAAGATAGTATGTTTGGAGAGATTTTTCTGAGCGTATAGCGCAATCAGAATCTTGGTATTGTCGGAAACCTATCTTCTCCGCGATGTACATGCATGGCACCTAATTCTGCGCAGCGATGCAGTGCTGGTATAGCTTTGCCGGGGTTTAGCAATTCATCTGAATCAAAGGCCGCTTTGATCGCATGAAATAGATTTCGTTCTGTAGATTTGAATTGAAGGCACATTTGATCTAGTTTTTCTATTCCAACGCCATGTTCTCCGGTAATTGTTCCGCCTGCTCTAATGCACATTTCCAGTATTCTAGCTCCAAAAGCTTCTGTTTTTTCTAATTCCCCTGGCTGATTGGCATTGTAAAGTATTAAGGGATGTAAATTGCCATCGCCTGCATGAAAAACATTCATGCAACGCAGTCCATATTCAGCAGAAAGGATTTCAATACCATGTAATACCTGAGCTAGATGCTTACGTGGAATCGTGCCATCCATGCAGTAGTAATCGGGAGACACTCTGCCGGCGGCCGGAAAAGCTGCTTTGCGACCTGCCCAGAAACGCAGCCGCTCCATTTCATCATGCGAAACGCTGATCTTGACTGCGCCACTTTCCTGCATGATCGTGCTGATTTTTTGAATTTCATCCGTAACCTCTTCTGCCATCCCATCAGCCTCGCACAATAAGATGGCAGCGGCATCTAAGTCATAGCCGGCATGCAAAAAATCCTCCACAGCATGGATGGTGATCTTATCCATCATTTCCATGCCAGCCGGAATAATTCCGGCGCTGATGACGCTGGCTACAGCGTCCGCAGCTTTCTGAATATCATCAAATGCTGCCATCACTAATTGCGCCTTCTCAGGTTTGGGTATGAGCTTAACCGTGATTTCAGTAACGATGCCTAGCATTCCCTCACTACCTGTCATCAAAGCCAGGAGGTCATAGCCTGGGCTATCGAGCGCATTACTGCCAATCTCGATTACTTGCCCTTCTATAGTTAACACTCGTAACTTTAGAATGTTATGTATGGTCAATCCATATTTCAGACAATGCACGCCACCAGAATTTTCAGCGACATTGCCACCAATCGTACATGCTATTTGTGATGAGGGGTCGGGAGCATAATATAAGCCGTATGGCGCAGCAGCTTCGCTGATCGCTAAATTTCTTACCCCTGGCTGTACCCGGGCTATACGTGCTACTGGATCGATTTCCAAGATGCGCTTCAGTTTAGCGAGCGATAATAAAATGCCTTTAGTATGAGGTAACGCGCCACCCGATAAACCTGTTCCTGCACCACGCGCAACTACTGGAGTTTTTGTAGCATGACAAATTTGCAGGATCTTGACCACTTCTTCTTCCGCCTGCGGTAGTGCTACGATCATCGGTGTTTGTCGATAAGCAGATAAGCCATCACATTCGTACGGTTTTAAATCCTCCGTTTCATATAAAACAGCTTCGCGAGGGAGAAATGTAAGTAGTCTGCTAACTAATTCAAGGTGAGTCATGGTTGATATCAGTTATCTCATAATTAGCCAATTTTTCAAGTATACGTACAATAGCAGAGTTATCCCATGTAGCGCCTCCATGAGCAATGCATGCATTATAGAGTGATTGGGTTGTGGCTGTATTAGGTAGGCTTATTCCTAGTTCAGATGCGCATGAAAGAGCGATGTTGAGATCTTTCTGCTGTAACTCAACCCGGAATCCGGGATCGAATAAACGTTTGATCATACGATTTCCATGAACTTCGAGCACGCGTGATGATGCAAAGCCCCCCATCAAAGCTTGTCGTACTTTTGTGGGGTCAGCGCCTGCCTTGGAGGCAAATAAGAGCGCCTCGCCAACTGCTTCTATCGTAAGCGCAACTAAAATCTGGTTAGCGGCCTTGCAAATTTGACCCGCGCCATTAGTACCTATTAAGGTGATCGTTTGCCCCATTAAGCTAAGTAGGGGTTTTATTTTTTCAAACACACTTATGGTAGCCCCTACCATGATTGTTAGTGTAGCATTCTTCGCGCCCACATCACCTCCCGAAACGGGTGCGTCTGCATAATCGCAACCAAGCTGATTGATTTTAGTCGTAAATTTCCTGGTTTCGATAGGGGAAATAGAACTCATATCCACGATTATTTTTTTTGCAGGATTCACATTCAAACTATCAGCAATTCCATTGTCACCAAATAAAACTTTTTCAACATCAGGTGCATCAGGCAACATCAGAAAAATAATTTCTGCATGTTGAGCAACCTCTCTAGGTGAAGAGCAAGCTTTACCTCCTTGTTTAATAAGCTCTTCAGGAACGTTGCTACGAGAGTGCAGAAATAATTGATATCCGCCTCGAATAAGATGTCCTGCCATGGGTTTTCCCATGATACCTAAACCAATAAAGCCGATATCTATCACTCAATCTCCTCTTAAGTATATTTTTCTTTCTTACAGCAAAGAATTGGTCTGATCGTACCCGACTTAGCTGCCTGATAATAACTAAAAAAGTGTTTCGTTGATATTGCTATAATATTTATTATGTACTTGACAGCATGTTTGTTGCTCATGGAAAACTCAATGTTTCTCACGTATAATCGAGAGAAACATTGAGCGTGGACACTGTAAGTCTACGTTTTTATATCTGGTCAGATCCACAAGGAGCCTTTTGTGCCACAACATCCACGTGCCATTCTCGTTTTAGAAGATAGCACTGTTTTTCATGGAGTTTCTATTGGTGTTGAGGGGGTAACTACTGGTGAGGTTGCTTTTAATACAGCCATGACAGGTTATCAAGAAATTCTTACTGATCCCTCATATTGTCGTCAAATTATCACGCTTACTTATCCTCATATTGGTAATACTGGAGCTAATTTAGAAGATGTAGAGTCGTCAAATATAGACAAAGTTTATGCTGCTGGTTTAGTAGTGCGTGATTTATCTGCCATTTCTAGTAATTGGCGAAAAACTGAATCGCTTTCTGCCTTTCTTAAGAAGCAGAATGTCGTTGCTATTGCTGAGATTGATACCCGTAAGCTCACACGTATTTTAAGGGAGAAAGGGGCTCAAGCAGGTTGTATTATGACTGGAAAGATCGATGAATCCAAGGCACTGCAGGAAGCTAGAGCATTTCCAGGTCTGGGAGGTATGGATCTTGCCAAGGTGGTTAGCTGCGATCAGGCTTACGAATGGAATGAAGGCGAGTGGGAGTCAGGGCGCGGGTATCAAATACAGAAAATAAATCACTTTAATGTCGCTGCCATTGATTTTGGAATTAAGCGTACTATCTTGCGAAAACTCGTGCATCGCCATTGTAAGGTGACAGTCTATCCTGCACAAACACCAGTTGATGAGATTCTAGCATCTCGACCTGATGGTGTATTCCTATCAAATGGGCCTGGTGATCCAGAACCCTGTGATTATGCAATTACTACAACCCAGAGACTATTGAAGGAGAAGATACCAATTTTTGGTATTTGCCTGGGCCACCAAATACTTGCGCTCGCTAGTGGCGCTAAAACAATCAAAATGAAGTTTGGTCACCACGGTGCAAATCATCCTGTTCAAGATCTGGATAGTGGTCGAGTTATTATCACTAGTCAAAACCATGGATTTGCTGTAGATGTTGATACGCTTCCATCCCACGCACGTATTACCCATCTATCGCTATTTGATAATAGTCTTCAAGGCTTTGAACTAACCGAGAGCCCAGCCTTCACCTTTCAAGGTCACCCGGAGGCGAGCCCTGGACCGCACGATGTAGATTATCTTTTCGATCGTTTTATCTATCAGATGAATCAGCGTAAAAGAAGCCAATTTGAATCATAGTAGCTTGTTGAATATCCTGTTTCACAGATTGCTTGGTTAGAGGAATATGCCTAAACGTACTGACTTAAAATCTATTCTCATCATCGGAGCTGGGCCAATTGTCATTGGTCAGGCCTGCGAATTTGATTATTCTGGCGTGCAGGCATGTAAAGCCCTGCGTGAAGAAGGTTATCGTGTTGTTCTGATCAACTCTAATCCTGCAACTATTATGACTGATCCGGAAATAGCCGATGCGACTTATATCGAGCCTATTACCTGGACGATGGTCGAGAAGATTATTGAAATTGAACGTCCCGATGCTCTATTGCCAACGATGGGTGGGCAAACGGCCTTGAATTGCGCACTTGATCTGGTTAAACATGGCATTCTCGAGAAATATGGTGTGGAACTCATTGGTGCATCCCGTGAAGCCATTGATAAGGCAGAAGATCGGGAAAAATTTAAAAAAGCCATGTCGCGAATCGGGTTAAATTCAGCCCGTTCGGCAGTCGCACATAGCCTGGAAGAAGCATTGCAAGTACAAGCCATGATTGGCTATCCTGCTATTATTCGTCCATCATTTACACTGGGCGGCAGCGGTGGTGGCATTGCATATAATCGTGAAGAGTTCGTTGAGATTTGCGAGCGTGGGTTGGATATCTCTCCTACTAAGGAGCTCCTTATCGAAGAATCAGTCATTGGTTGGAAAGAATTTGAAATGGAGGTGGTGCGTGATAAGCAAGATAACTGCATCATTATATGCTCTATCGAGAATCTTGATCCGATGGGCATCCATACCGGTGACTCGATTACAGTTGCACCTGCCCAGACGTTGACTGATAAAGAATATCAGCGCATGCGTGATGCGTCTATTGCGGTGTTGCGTGAAATTGGTGTAGAGACAGGTGGCTCCAATGTGCAATTTGCCATCAATCCGCAAGATGGGCGTATGTTGGTTATTGAAATGAACCCGCGCGTATCGCGGTCCTCAGCGTTGGCATCCAAGGCAACAGGATTTCCTATCGCTAAAGTCGCTGCCAAACTGGCAGTAGGGTATACGCTCAATGAACTTGGCAACGATATTACAGGAGGAATGACCCCTGCTTCATTTGAGCCAACCATTGATTATGTGGTGACCAAGGTTCCACGCTTTGCTTTTGAAAAATTTCCTCAAGCTAATGATCGTCTGACGACCCAGATGAAATCTGTAGGAGAGGTAATGGCTATTGGTCGTACTTTCCAGGAATCACTGCAAAAGGCATTGCGAGGACTGGAAACCGGAGTGGATGGTTTAGATGAAAAAAACACCGATATCGAAACTATTGAGACTGAACTAGGCCATCCTGGTTCTGAACGTATTTGGTATATCGCTGATGCATTTCGTTGCAATATTCCATTTGATGAGATTCATAATCTCACGCATATTGATCCTTGGTTTCTATCGCAAATTGAGGATTTGATAAACCTGGAACAATCACTCGTAGGCAAATCCCTAGACTCACTGGACTTGTTTTCATTGCGTAAATTGAAGCGGTGTGGATTTTCTGACCGGAGGTTAGCTAAGTTACTTAACACAAGTGAGACGGCGGTGCGTACACGCCGGCATCAAGAAGATTTGCGTCCCGTCTACAAGCATGTCGATACTTGTGCTGCAGAATTTGCTACTTATACAACTTACCTATATTCCACTTACGAGGAAGAATGCGAAGCATATCCCAGTGACAGAAAGAAAATTATTGTGCTGGGTGGCGGACCTAATCGAATTGGCCAAGGAATTGAATTTGACTATTGTTGTGTTCATGCATCTCTTGCCTTGCGTGAGGAGGGGTATGAAACAATCATGATCAATTGCAATCCAGAAACGGTATCGACTGATTATGATATTTCCGATCGATTGTATTTTGAGTCGCTTACGTTAGAAGATGTGCTTGAAATTGTTGCGATAGAAAAGCCAGTGGGTGTTATTGTGCAATATGGTGGTCAAACACCCCTTAAGCTTGCACGTGAACTTGAAGCTAATGGCGTCCCCATTATTGGTACCAGTCCGGATATGATTGATTGTGCTGAAGATCGCGAGCGTTTTCAGGAAATGCTTCACCAGTTGGGATTAAAACAGCCGCCTAATCGAACGGTGCGCAGTACCGAAGCTGCTTTGTCAGCAGCCAATGACATTGGTTATCCTTTAGTAGTTCGTCCCAGTTATGTGCTGGGTGGTCGCGCTATGGAAATTGTTCATGAGCAACGAGACCTTGAGCGCTACATGCGTGAGGCAGTTAAAGTATCCAATGATTCACCGGTTCTGCTGGACCATTTTCTCAACAATGCAACTGAAGTAGATGTCGATGCGATATTTGATGGAGAAACTGTTTTAATTGGTGGAATAATGGAGCATATTGAGCAAGCAGGTGTTCATTCTGGAGATTCTGCTTGTTCGCTGCCTCCTTTTAATCTCTCTTCGATCATGCAAGATGAATTACGTCGGCAAACCGAGAAAATGGCGCGCGCGCTCAACGTAAAAGGATTAATGAATGTGCAGTTTGCTATCCAGAATGACACCGTTTATGTGTTAGAAGTGAATCCCAGGGCGTCCCGTACAGTTCCTTTTGTTTCCAAAGCAACAGGCCTTCAACTAGCAAAAATTGCGGTACGTTGTATGGTTGGCAAGAAACTAGTGGATCAAGGCATTATGAAAGAAATTCAGCCACTTTATTATTCAGTGAAAGAAGCTGTTTTTCCTTTTTCCAAGCTTCCTGGCGTGGATACCATATTAGGACCTGAAATGAAATCTACAGGTGAAGTCATGGGAGTAGGTTCTACTTTTGCAGAGGCTTTTGTTAAGTCGCAACTTGCCACAGGTGTTCGGCTGCCCATGACTGGTAAAATTTTTATCAGCGTCCGAAGAAGCGATAAACCAGAAGCAGTTAATATTGCTCAAAAATTTGCTAAGCTAGGTTTCACTATTTATGCTACCCATGGTACTGCAGAAGCAATGACTAAGGCTGGTTTAGTGGTTAATAAAATAAATAAGGTTGCAGAAGGTCGTCCGCATATCGTTGATATGATCAAGAATGGAGAAATTTGCCTGATTATTAATACAGTCTCCGATAAACGTAGCGCAATTCAGGATTCATATTCGATTCGCCATGCAGCGTTACAAGGGAGAGTTACATATTACACAACGATGGCCGGAGCCCGTGCGGCCCATATGGGCATAGCTAATATGCGGGAGCTGCAAGCCTATAATTTACAAGAACTAAAGAGAATGAGCTTCAAATGAGTAATATGGAACATATAATAAAAGGTAGAAGAGTATTATGAGTTCAATTCCATTAACTGTGACAGGCGCAGAAAAGCTTCGTGCAGAATTGCATGAAATGAAGACTGTGCAGCGCCCTGCTGTCATTGCCGCTATTGCAGAGGCACGCGCGCATGGTGATCTTTCTGAGAATGCTGAATATGAAGCGGCAAAAGAAAAGCAAGGATTCATTGAGGGACGTATTGCTGAGTTGGAGAGTAAGCTCTCAAATGCTCAGATCATTAATCCTGCACTACTAAATGCAGATGGTGCTTGTGTTTTTGGTGCTACGATCGATCTTAAGGATATGAGCAGTGATGCGATAGTAACCTATCAAATTGTAGGAGATGATGAAGCTGATATTAAGGAAGGAAAAATTTCTATCAGTTCTCCAATTTCCCGGGCTTTGATCGGTAAATATGCTGGTGATATAGCAGTAGTAGAAGCACCGGGAGGTATCAGGGAATATGAAATTCTGGATGTTAAATATATCTAGGTGAATTAGGGGCTCTTCTTCTTGACCATATGAGGAGTCTCAGTAATTGATTTTTTTTCTTCAATTTCTGGACGATAAATGACTAAGATTCTACCAATATGATTGATGGGTAAGGCATTTAGTTGCTGACAGATTTGTTCAAGTAATAAGGCTCTCGTTTTCCTATCTCCATTTAATATTTTAATTTTGATGAGCTCGTGACTCGAAAGTCCTCTATCAAGTTCGCTCATTACGCCTAAAGATAAACCATCTTTTCCGATGATCACGACTGGATTAATGTGATGGGCTCGCGCAGTAAGCGACCGGAGTTGGGAGGAACTAAGTTTCAACATAAAATAAACTCTTCATAAAATCATATTCTACTACTTAATGAAATCTGCTAAAACTAGCAAAGCATGGATGACAGAACATGTTAATGATTTTTTTGTCAAACAGGCTAAGAAAGAAGGTTATCGTTCGCGTGCCGCTTTTAAGTTAAAAGAAATTGCTGAACGTGATCGACTCTTTAGACCGGGATTGACAGTCGTAGATTTGGGTGCTGCACCGGGTGGTTGGTCGCAAGTAGCCGTTGAAAAATTGGGAGAGTATGGAAGAGTTTTTGCATTGGATTTACTTGAGATGTCTCCATTGCCAGGCGTTACTTTTATTCAGGGTGATTTCAGTGAGGAAGCAATTCTTAAGAAACTCAAAAATAGTCTTGGGAAATACCCAATAGATCTGATAATGTCAGATATGTCGCCAAATATAGCTGGGATTGGTGTCAGTGATCATGCGCGGAGCACATATCTTGCTGAGCTGGCATTGATGTTTTCCAGGGAGCAATTGAACCCCGGGGGGAACTTCCTTGTCAAATTCTTTCAAGGAGGTAATTTCGATCAATATGTAAAGGATATGCGAGTAAGCTTTAAAAAAGTAGTTATTCGTAAACCTAAAGCATCGCGAGATCGGAGTAGCGAACTATATTTATTGGGGTTAGGAAAAATCTGTTAGACTGAATATACGTTTTTGTTTTGTTAGTAAATAAAATAGCGAATGTTAAATTTTGTTTTATCCAGATATTTTTAAATAACCCGTTTTGTCACAAATATTAAAAAATAGGATTAGAATGAGAAATTCGACCTTTTGGTACCTTAGGTACATTAAGGTGCAAACCAAGGAGCTATCATGAATAATTTAATTAAAAATATGGCTATTTGGCTGGTGATTGCGTTGGTGCTGATGACGGTATTCAACCAGTTCACTGTACGTCAATCATTACAAGCGCCGATGGAATACTCGCAGTTCATCAACGAAATGAATCAAGGTAGGATTGCGAAAGTGGTTATTGATGGGCGCACCCTTAAAGGCACTAAGTCCGATGGTCGGCAGTTTATAACTTATGCACCGTCAGATCCTTGGTTAGTCAGCGATCTACTCAGAGCAGGAGTGATCGTCGAAGCCAGGCCAGAAGAAGAGCCCTCTGTGCTAATGAGTATATTCGTATCTTGGTTCCCTATGCTGCTGCTGATCGCAGTATGGATTTTCTTTATGCGTCAAATGCAAGGTGGTGGGAGAAGTGGTGGGGCATTCTCATTTGGTAAAAGTAAAGCCAGGATGTTGGATAAAAATAGTAATCACGTGACATTTGCGGATGTTGCGGGTTGTGAGGAAGCGAAAGAGGAAGTTGCAGAGTTAGTTGAGTTTCTGAGGGATCCTACAAAGTTCCAGAAATTAGGCGGGCGTATCCCAAGAGGTGTGTTAATGGTAGGTAATCCAGGAACAGGAAAAACATTATTGGCTCGGGCTATAGCAGGAGAAGCGAAAGTTCCATTCTTTAGTATTTCTGGTTCAGATTTTGTCGAGATGTTCGTAGGTGTCGGTGCATCCAGGGTAAGGGACATGTTTGAACAAGCCAAGAAGCATGCACCTTGTATTATCTTTATTGATGAAATCGATGCTGTCGGTCGTCAACGAGGTGCTGGTTTAGGTGGTGGGAATGATGAACGTGAGCAAACACTGAATCAATTGTTGGTAGAGATGGATGGTTTTGAAGGCAATATGGGTGTGATCGTGATTGCAGCAACTAATCGGCCTGATGTCCTTGATCCTGCCTTATTGCGTCCAGGGCGCTTTGATAGGCAGGTTACAGTTCCACTTCCAGATATACGTGGTCGTGAACAAATACTCCAGGTGCATATGCGAAAAGTACCTATTTCTCCAGATGTTCATGCAGATATCCTCGCAAGAGGAACACCAGGTATGTCAGGCGCTGATCTTGCTAATTTGGTTAATGAAGCAGCATTGTTTGCGGCACGTGCCAATAAACGATTAGTGGATATGGAAGATTTTGAGCGTGCAAAAGATAAGATACTTATGGGAACCGAGCGACGATCAGTTGTTATGCCGGAGCAGGAACGACGGAATACTGCTTATCATGAATCAGGACATGCGGTTGTGGCTTATCTTTTGCCGAAAACTGATCCAGTACATAAAGTTTCAATCATACCTCGCGGACGGGCGTTAGGTGTGACGATGCAGTTACCCGCTGAGGATAGATTCAGTATGGATCGGGAACAGATCTTGCAAACTATTGCGGTAATGTTTGGTGGTCGTATTGCAGAAGAGATATTTATGAATCAAATGACTACCGGCGCTTCCAACGACTTCGAACGTGCTACTGAGACTGCCAGAAGAATGGTTACTCAATGGGGTATGTCTGATACGCTTGGGCCTATGGTTTATGGTGAGAATGAAAGTGAGGTATTTCTTGGGCGATCGGTAACTACTCATAAGAATGTAAGTGAAGCGACGATGCAAAAAGTTGATATGGAAATTCGCCGTATCATTGATGAACAATATGCGCTTGCTCGTAAACTTATCGAGGAGAACAGAGATAAAGTAGAAATTATGACCAAGGCTCTGCTTGAGTGGGAGACTATCGATAGCGAGCAAATTAAGGATATTATGGAAGGGCGGCCGCCGCGCCCACCACAACCACCACAATCTTCAGCCTCAGTTAAAGAGAAAGAAGGTAAGCAATCATCTTCAGAGACTATTGCAACTGAAACACCTGCACAAGAAGCTGAAGTATAAATTTAGTAAGAGCTTTACCTAAGTAAAATGGTCTGCGTATTTATTAATTAGTGCGCAGGCCATTTTTTTATCAGAATGGTGTATGCCTCTTATTTGGAATTTTGTTAGATACTGAATTTTCTTTTTTTGCGATGAGTCAATTGCAACGGATAAAACTGAGTGATGCTCCACTTATAATGGGGATCATCAATGTAACTCCTGATTCTTTCTCCGATCATGGACTTTACATGACAACAAAAAAAGCAATTGAGCATGCTGAACGGTTGATTCAAGAGGGAGCTGACATATTAGATATTGGAGGTGAGTCGACTCGGCCTGGAAGTATGAATGTCAGCCTTGAAGAAGAGTTGCGCCGGATTATACCTGTCATAGAGATTCTGTCTCAAAAAAATATTCCAATTTCTATAGATACATCTAAACCGGAAGTTATGCAAGCTGCGATAAGTATTGGTGCTTCTATCATAAATGATGTCAATGCATTGCAGGCACCGGGTGCCATAGAAGTCGTTGCGAGAAGCAACGTGATGGTCTGCTTAATGCATATGAAGGGAAAACCAAGGAGCATGCAGAACAATCCTCAATATGTTGATGTGGTTTCTGAAGTGAAAAGTTTCTTACAGCAGCGTATGGATATTGCAAGCTCAAGCGGTATTGCATACGATCGGCTAATCATAGATCCTGGTTTTGGTTTTGGTAAAACACTTAAAGATAATCTAGAGTTATTCCGATATCTTGATCAATTTGTGGAAATGAATGTTCCCGTCTTGGTAGGGCTTTCGCGAAAATCCATGTTGGGAACGATTACTGGGAATGATGTAAATAACCGAGTTTATGCCAGTGTTGCGGCAGCCTTGCTCGCTGTTACTAAAGGTGCCAAAATTCTCCGTGTGCATGATGTTAAGGCAACAAAAGATGCTATCATGGTTCGTAATGCGTTGATTAATAGAGAATATTGCTGATGATTAACTTTAAGCTTTGAGGATTTAGCTCGTAAAATGAATAAAAAATACTTTGGAACTGATGGTATTCGTGGACGAGTGGGTGAATTTCCTATTACACCTGAATTTATTATGCACCTTGGTTATTCTGCTGGAAAAGTACTGGCTGCCGCTGATTGGCATCTTGCAGAAGGAGAACGACCAACGGTTCTGATAGGGAAAGATACGCGGGTATCAGGTTATATGCTGGAGTCTTCTTTGGAAGCTGGCTTCTCAGCTGCTGGTGTTGATGTATTATTATCCGGACCATTACCCACTTCTGCAGTTGCTCACCTTACTAGAGCGCTCCGATTACAAGCCGGTATCGTTATTTCGGCATCACATAACCCGTTTGAAGATAACGGCGTAAAGTTTTTTTCATCAGAAGGAGTTAAATTACCTGACGCCGTAGAAATTCAAATCGAGGCGGGATTAAGTAGTCCAATTCAAACAATGCCATCAGCAAAACTTGGAAAAGTACAGCGTCTTAAAGATAAAACAGGACGTTATATTGAATTTTGTAAAAGTACTTTTCCTTATGATCTAGATCTTCGTGGTCTACGCATCGTGGTAGATTGCGCCCATGGTGCGGCTTATCATATTGCTGGACATGTAATGCGCGAGTTGGGGGCAGATGTCATCACTATTTGTGCAGAACCAGATGGCTTTAATATAAATCATGAATGTGGAGCGACATATGTCGCAACGTTACAGGATTCAGTTAAGCAGCATGAGGCTGATCTTGGTATCGCACTTGATGGTGATGGCGATCGTGTACTAATGGTTGATAAAGATGGTGCCATCTATGATGGTGATGTTTTGCTTTATATTATAGCTAAACATCGCCAACAAAAGAATATTCTGAAAGGCGGTGTCGTAGGTACACTCATGACAAATCTTGCTATCGAGAAAGCGTTTGGAGAGCTTAATATTCCATTTAAGAGAGCTAATGTTGGTGATCGTTACGTACTTGAATTATTAGTGAAGAATAACTGGCAACTGGGTGGGGAAGGCTCTGGGCATATTGTATGTCTCGACAAGCATACAACAGGAGACGGAATTATCTCAGCATTACAAGTTTTGTATGCATTGCGTGATACATCCATGACGCTGGCAGAGTTTGTCCAAAATATTGTGCTTTATCCGCAACGTCTGATTAATGTATATGTTCCCAAAGGTTTTGATTTTCGTAGTGATGTAACGATTAAATCATCTGTAGAGCAAACAGAAAACGATCTTGGCGGTGATGGACGAATATTACTTCGTGCATCTGGGACGGAGCCACTGGTCCGAGTAATGGTTGAAGGTAAGGATAAACGGAAAGTTGATTACTGGGCAGAGCAGATTGCTGGTGTAGTGCAGCAAGCAACTAATGCCTGATTGCAAAAATAAGCCGTTTTATTTTAATGATTAATTTCTTGTTGTTATGAAAGGAATTTTTAATTAGAAAGTATGTGGCAGAATAATGCAATTAAGCGTCAACTAAACAACCACCAGCTTTAGCCGGTGGTTGTTTAGTTGATAATGTATTTGGATTAAGTGATTTGTCACATTTCTGCAATATTTATGAATTAATATTGATTATCAATTTAATTTCGTTCAGGCGATATTTAATACAATAATTTGCACGGATAATTACGTATGGAGTCACTTACTTTGAAGTCACATTTATTTAAAATACTTTCTTTCGCTATGATTCTAATGATAGCGATTACAATGAATAATCAAGTTAATGCCAGGCCAATTGTAATGATTGATGGTTCTAGTACGGTTTACCCTATCACAGAAGCAGTTGCAGAAGATTTCCAGATAGCTAAGAAAGGTGAAATTAGGGTGACTGTGGGAGTATCAGGAACAGGAGGTGGTTTTAAGAAGTTTTGTCGAGCAGAAATTGATATCGTTAATGCTTCCAGACCGATCCAGCATTCTGAAATGGAGGCTTGCAGAGCAGCAGGGGTTCAGTATATCGAAATGCCAATAGCTTTTGATGCATTAACAGTAGCAGTTAATCCTGGTAATACTTGGAGTAGAACGATGACTGTCGCTGAGCTAAAGAAAATATGGGAGCCATCTGCGCAGGGAAAAGTAATCAAATGGAATCAAGTTAATCCAGCTTGGCCTGATGAGAAGATTAAGTTGTTTGGCGCCGGTGCAGATTCTGGTACATTCGATTATTTTACTGAGGCAATTGTTGGAAAAGCCAAATCGAGTCGTGGTGATTTCACCGCCTCTGAAGATGACAATGTGCTTGTGCAAGGGATAGCGACTGATAAGTATAGTCTTGGGTTCTTTGGTTTTGCTTATTACATTGAGAATCAGAAAAAAGTAAATGTTGTTGCAGTAGATAATGGGAAGGGCGGGGTTATTCCTTCAGCCGAAACAGTGAAGAATGGGAGCTATCAACCTTTATCTCGCCCGATTTTTGTTTATGTAAATGCTAAAGCAGCGGATAAGCCCGAAGTGAGTGAGTTTATAAATTTTTATATGAACAATGCGCCCGCCTTAGTAAAAGAAGTCAAATACTTTCCGTTACCTGCTGAAGTTTACCAGCTCAACTTAAAACATCTTGAGGAAAGAAAAGTAGGTACGGCTTTTAGTGGCGAGAGTAAAATGGATCTCAGAATTGATGAATTGCTAAAACTGGAAAGGCGATTATAAGTTTAGCGATAGAAACCTTTTATTATATCGCTGGCCGATTTGTCGATATTAAACCTCGGTGCGAAAATGCCCTTAATTGGTGGTACTATTAATTTATTAAATGCAACAATAAGAATTTTAAGAATATTTTATAGGGATGCTTTAGATTATGAGTGTGTCAAGATATTTCTAGCGAGTCTATAAATATTAGATAAAAATGAGAAATCAACTGGCTATATGGACTTTTTGCCAATTTTTCTTAATATTAAAGGACGTAGCTGCCTGGTCGTTGGGGGAGGTGAAGTAGCTGCCAGAAAAACAGCATTATTACTGAAAGCGGGAGGGAAGGTCAGAGTCGTATCCCCAATTCTTAATGATGAACTAAGTAATCATCTCCAAGCAGGTAATATTATTCATCATGCGGAAGTTTTTGATTCTAAGCATTTGGATAAGGTGGTATTGGTGATTGCTGCAACGAATGAGCAATCAGTCAATCAATGCGTTTCTGAGGCCGCTAACCAACTAAATATTCCAGTCAACGTCGTCGATGATCCCGCGCTGTGTTCATTTATCATGCCGTCCATTCTGGACCGCTCACCTATACTAGTGGCTATTTCTAGCGGTGGAACATCACCTGTATTAGCAAGGTTATTACGCGCACGACTTGAAACCTTAATACCAGAAGCTTATGGTCATTTAGCCGGTTATGCAGCCAAATTCCGTGAGCATGTCAAGCATCGTTTCAGTTCTCCCAAGAAGCGTCGTTTATTCTGGGAGAGAATCTTGCAAGGTCCATTTACTGAAATGGTTTTTTCTGGAAAAGATCGGGCTGCGCAAGCGTATTTGCTCCGTTCTCTTGAGCATGAAACAGATGAATTGCCACGCGGAGAGGTATATCTGGTAGGAGCTGGTCCAGGTAATCCAGATTTACTTACTTTTCGTGCAATGCACTTAATGCAGCAAGCTGATGTTGTCGTATATGATCGTTTGGTGTCTCCAGCCATACTCGATATGGTAAGGCGCGATGCAATCCGTATCTATGCGGGTAAAGAGCGTGATAAGCATGTATTGCCACAGGAATCAATTAATCATTTATTGGTACGACTAGCAAAAGAAGGAAAGCGTGTACTTCGACTAAAAGGTGGTGATCCTTTCATTTTTGGCCGAGGTGGGGAAGAAATAGAAACGTTATCTCAGCATCATGTTCCCTTTCAGGTAGTTCCAGGTATTACAGCAGCGTCAGGTGTGGCTTCTTATGCAGGTATTCCTCTTACACATCGCGATTATGCTCAGTCCTGCATTTTCGTTACAGGGCACCTCAAAAGCAATACTATAAACTTAGATTGGCCAACACTCGCCAGACCGCAGCAGACTATCGTAATTTATATGGGATTGCATGGACTACCAGTATTGTGCGAGCAACTTATCACACATGGTCTTCCAGCATCTACGCCGGCAGCTATTGTGCAGCAGGGGACTACTCACAGGCAGCGTGTCGTGATTGGTTCGCTAGAGACGTTACCCGCCCTTGCTTCGAGTGCTAACATGATCCCTCCAACTCTGATTATTGTGGGAGAGGTGGTCAAATTACACCAGAAGCTAGCTTGGTTTGAGCCTGTATATGATCTGAATGGAGAGTAATTGGAAGGAAGTCACATGGTTAAATAAAAGTGATCAATCCAGTGAAGAAGTAATTTATGTTAATTGGAGATTAAAAAAGTATTCAAAGGTATTTAAGCAGGATGCTATCAGTTTGGTGCCTGATTAGGGTTATGCAATACAATTTGTCTTCCGGTATCGCAAAGTTGCTATTACTGCTGTTTACTGCAAGCGCGAGCAAAATTTTACGATGTGCCTTTATTTCATTTACTGACAAAATACTCAAAAGTACTCCTGGTCTGTTTCAGACTGCAGAATAGATTCTCACAATAGAGAATTTTTTTCTTTCACTCTTTGATTCTTAGAAGCTCTGTAATAAATATCAATGGTAAATAGAAATTCATAATAAGCAATGATGAAATTTACAGGTAAAGTAACTCATTTATCACAAAAAGGTCTGGGTGTGGCCAGAAACGAAGAGGAAGGCATTTCCTATTTTGTGTTCGGGACATGGCCAGGAGACAAGGGTGAATTTCAGGTCATCAATCGGTCACTGAACAATAAGAAATATGGCTACGCCAGATTGGTTCAACTCATTAATGCATCTGCTCAGCGACAGCAGCCGAAATGTACTTTTCTTGGCTCCAATGAGGATTCTTGCTCGGGTTGTCCCTGGATGATTGCGAATTATGAAAGTCAGCTTGAGCAAAAGCGGAATCGTCTGATTTATGCAATGAAGAGAATTGGATTCGACACGAGACAATTGAATGTGTCCAACGTGCATCCTTCTCCTTATCTGTATGGCTATCGTAATCGTTTCCAAGTTAAAACTGATGGTGAGAAACTAGGTTTTGTTGCTGAAGGTTCCCACAATATCGCGCCGGTGGGAGACTGTGTGGTGCTCAACGATACCTGTAGGAATCTTTTGAAGGGAATGCTGGAGAGTTTGCCGCGCAAAGATTGGTTACCTGGCACTGACTATGATTGGAATTTCCTTGATTTGGATGATGATTTACCGACTGAGCCCATTCGGCTCAATCAAAAGAGACCTTTCAAGCAGGGTAATACTGCACAGAATAAATGGATGAAATCTTGGCTGTGTGCCAAGCTCAAGGAAAATTCCAATGTAGGTAAGGTAGTTGAGTTATTCTGTGGCTCCGGAAATTTTACCGAAGTGATTGCAGAGTCGGCATGTAGCGAAGTAATTGCTTATGAATCGGGACTCGATGCCATCAAGCTGCTCAGAGCAAAGAATTTGGTCAAAGTAGATGCCCGACCGGTCGATTTGTTCAAACCCTTTATCTGGAAGATCCTGCGAAAGAGTATTGCAGATGCGGATACACTGGTGCTTGATCCTCCGCGCGCTGGACTCAAAAATATGAAAGGTTTTTTTGAGCATTTTATTGCATTGAAAACGATTTACTACATTTCTTGTGATCCCGAAACGTTTGCCCGTGATGTCTGGGCTTTTTCAAAGAAAGGCTGGTCTATCACCGAGATCCAATTGGTTGATCTTTTTCCACATACACCCCATGTTGAAACACTTGCGGTGCTGAAGAAATAAAGAGCTTGATTCCGGCCAGAGGAAGTTTTCTGGCAAGTCTTAGCAATGACCAGCACGCCTAAACCAGTCTATTGCATCTTTAATGGCATCTATGGCTGGTCGGGAACGATACCCCAATTCACGAACCGCTTTGGCGCTAGTGAAAAACATTTTCTTTTTTGCCATCTGAACACTGTCAACGGTGGCGCGGGGTTCAGTATTGGTAATTTTTGCAACCATCTCCATCATATGAGCGATCGGTAGCATGACTTTGATCGGAATGTTCTTTCGTCTAGTTGGCTTACCAGTAATTTCATCAATGATCTGGAGTATTTGCAGCAATGTCATATTGTCGCCACCTAGAATATAACGTTCGCCAGGTTTTCCGTATTGATGTGCGAGCAAGTGGCCATAGGCGATGTCATCAACATGAGCGATATTTAACCCGGTGTCGACGTAGGCTGGCATTCTCCCGCGCAGCGTGTCAAGTACAATGCGTCCCGTGGGAGTAGGCTTGGCATCGCGCGGACCAATTGGCGTAGATGGATTGACCGTGACCAGTGGCAGTTGATGTTCACGCACGAGTTCTTGTACGGTTTGCTCAGCCAGAAATTTTGAACGCTTATAATGCCCCACTATTGAAGCAAGACTGGAAGGTGTCTCTTCGTCTGCCGGTAAGCTGTTTGGGCTCAATCCCAGAGTGGCAACACTGCTCGTATACACCATACGGTTCATGCCCGCTTCTGCACCAGCGAGTATCAATGCTCTGGTACCACTGACATTTACGTCGTACATGATGGCTGGATTGGGTACCCAAAGACGGTAATCGGCTGCGACATGGAACAAGTTATCGCAGCCTGTTACTGCACGCTTTAATGAAGTGACATCGCGCAGATCGCCTTCCACGGTCTCAATAGGGAGTTGCGTAAGATTTTGTTGATCACTTCCTGGTCTGACGAATGCACGTACCTCATGACCAGCGGCTAATAAGCATCTTATAACTGCTGAGCCAACGAAACCATTTGCACCGGTTACCAGAGATTTCATAGTAGTTATAAGTAAATATGAAGTTAATAGTATAGTTTAGAACTAGACCTTATTGCCTAAAATATCTACTTCCGGGATCTGCCTTGAGGTAAATGTAAAGATTTGTTGCAACGCCCAGTCTTGACTAGCCAGTGCGCTGGTAATTAGAACAGTTGCCTTGACATTCCGGCGTGAAATCTTGACTTGAGCACCTTCGATGAAGGAGCGGTTTTGGTTGATTTTATTTAGAGTCAGAATGGCCATACCCAGTGCCCACAGGCAAAAGCGACGTATTCCCGTTTCCCTTTGAGGGATCATACAGGTATAAGTAAGTGCATTGCGCAAATGGGCTTTGGCAATTCCAATCAATACACCAAGACCATCATGAAATCGATGGTCAGTGCATCCTGGTTGCAAGTCATTGAGATCAAAACCTTGTTTCTTGAAAATATCTTGTGGCAACCAGCATGCTCCGCGCTTTCTATCTTCCCAGATATCTTTCAGGATATTGGTCATCTGCAGTCCTTGGCCAAACGAAACGGCCAATTTCATGAGGGCAGGCTTGTTGCGATTAATTTCTTCCGAATAATCACAGAATAATTCGGTTAGCATTTCACCCACAACACCTGCAACATGGTAGCAGTACCGATCAAGCGCCGCTAAATCCTTCAGCCCTGCTAGCGATTCAGTATCCTGATAATCAGCCATGCCTTGTCCCATGATACGAACACAGCGCTCTAATACCTTGCGCTGAATTGGATTGAAGCTATGGGTAACGCGTATCACCGCAGGTGTATTCTTGATCAGATCCTGTTCGGCAGGAATCGTATGCTCAGAGAGCAATGGAAATAATTCTTTTGCAAATGCTTCTGCAGTAACATTTCCACCAACAACTTGTATAAACATTTCAGCAAATTTTCGGGTCTGCTCAGACGATAAGCCATTATCATCTTCCACGGTATCGACAATACGACATAATAAATAAGCATTACCGATAACTTGATAGAGTGAGAGAGGAAGTTGTGGGATTGTTAGTGCAAAAGTACGTGAAACTCCCTGCAGAATGCGTTCCTGATAATGATTATCTTCAATGCTGGCAGGGTTGGTCATAGTATGAGTTGTCATAAGTCAATCAATGCAGCTTTTTGTCACAAATACAACTAGGAGTTTATTTATACTGATTCATGGCTGGTTTCAGTCTAGTATCTTTTCAGAGGCAATAAGCTGTTCTACTGTTTCACGTGCACGAATCAAATGAACAGTGTCATTATCCACCATGACTTCCGCTGCACGTGGGCGTGTATTGTAATTCGAGCTCATGCTCATTCCATATGCGCCCGCAGACATGACGGCTAGCAAATCCTTTTTTGTTAAGTTTAGCTTGCGGTCGTGCCCAATGAAATCACCCGTTTCACAAACAGGACCTACAACCTGATAAGTGTTGGCATCGCCTGGCCTTTTAACAACCGGTAATATCTCATGGTACGCATCATATAGAGCTGGGCGCATCAGATCGTTCATCGCAGCGTCCACAATGGCAAAATTCCGGTGGGGAGCATGCTTAAGGTATTCGACACGAGTCAGTAATAGACCCGTATTGCCGATTAATGATCGACCAGGTTCGATGAGTAGGCGTTGTTTACGTTGACCAACGTTGTTACATAACACCGTCACATAATCTTTGATTGATGGTGGTGACTCTTGGCTATAACGTATGCCCAAACCTCCTCCCAAATCCAGATGCTCAATGTGTAATCCCTGTTTCTCCAGATGATCCAGTAAGTGGAGCATTTTACTGCTGGCTTCAATGAATGGATCAATTTCAGTGAGCTGCGAGCCGATATGGCAATCCAAGCCGGTGATGCGAATATGGGTGAGTCTGTGGGCGGCTGCATAAATGCGTTCGGCTTCAGCCATGGGAATACCAAATTTATTTTCCTTGAGGCCAGTTGAGATATAAGGATGGGTTTTAGCATCGACATCAGGATTAACCCGTAGGCTTACCGGCGCAACTTTATTCATTTCCTTTGCAAGCCGGTTAAGACTCAATAATTCCATTTCTGATTCGACATTGAAGCAAAGTATGCCTGCAGATAATGCTGCACGCATTTCATCCTGATTCTTTCCTACTCCCGAAAACACGATTTTTTTGGGATCGCCGCCAGCTTTCAATACACGCAGCAATTCACCACCCGAAACGATATCAAAGCCACTGCCCAGACGGGCAAGCACATTGAGAATGGCCAGATTGGAGTTGGCTTTGACGGCGTAGCAGATGAGATGATCACGGTCTGCAAAGGCGCGATCGAATTCCTGGTAAGCAGCGGTCAAGGCTGTGCGCGAATAAACATAGCAGGGTGTGCCGAATTCATTGGCAATATCGACCAGGGAAACTGCTTCAGCGTAAAGCTGATCACGTTGATATGTAAATGATGTAAACCCGCTCATTGATTTGTTTGTTTATCCTGAGGCGATTGTGATGCTGGAGGAACTTCGTTTTGTGGAAGGTAGAGCGGCCCTTTTAGACCGCAAGCAGTCAGCCAGAGAGGCAATAAAACAACGATGTAAAGTAGACGCACCTGATGTATATAGAGAATATAAAGAAGTAGTGGATATTATCATAAGAGCGTCACTGAAACGCGATAGGTAGTCATTATTTCTTGACAGAATCCTTCTCTGCGAGGTTGTCTATAAGCCATTTGATTAACTCATTCGATATCGTATCGCTTGCTGAGATCAATGCGGCAACTGCCCCAGCAGCGTCTGCGGAAGGAGTCTCTTGTATGCCGGAAAACTGTTCTTGAGCGAGTAACATGCGTGTATTTCGTTCGATCAAACTTGCACGCAATCGAATAATGACCCGGCTATTGTCTGGACGATCAAATACCTGAGTAAATTCCTCAAGCTCGGTCAGCAAAGCATAGTCTGCTTTTAAACCATCGTGACTGCTGGTAATACCTTTGCGAGTAACAAGGTGGTCCTTGATTCGTCGGGTGAGCAGTTTTGCAGGTGAAGCAGCCCAGCGGCTGTGGGCATAGGCATAGGATCGCGCTGGATCATGATAGGTCAGGCGATACTGTATTGCTTGATTATTCAACCATATTGGGGCGGTTATGTCTGCTACCAGAATACTCGTGTTAAAAGGGCTTGAACTATTATATTCGGTAGATTGCTGTAGACCCAAATCATAGATGGCTACTGGAGGATTCTGTTTGGATGTTAACGTACAACCAGCAAGCAACAAGAACACGATAACAAATTTGATCATGGTACGATTTTTCGAGGTGATATAAAACCGCTTTCTCCTGGGCCGGGTAAAGCAGGAGGACTGCCGAATAGTAAGCTTTGCGGTTGCTCTTCTAGTTTAAGCAGTATACGGTTGATGTGGTGGGTACTTTGCATAATGGCGGTGCTGATTTCTCGTAATTTCGGCAAAGTATCAGCGATTTCCTGGCTATTTTGTGTCAATCCATCTACCAGACCATCTTGTTGATTAATTTTTACAACGGCCTGATTGATATCTGAGAGGAGATGATGAGTCTGCTTGAGTACCAGGCCTGCTTCAGCGGCTAACTCAGGGAAAGATTGGATGCCTGAGTGCAACTGATCTGCCAAACTGTCGTAACGGCGGATAGCTTGTGCAAGATTTGTCAGGATAGTGTTGATTTTTATCTGATTTTCTTCACTTAACAGTGAATTGATACGCTCGATTGCCCGGTTGGAATTTTTGACTAAGTCCTCGAATGAACTGGATAATTCCTTGATAAAAGAAGGACGCAAAGGGATACGCACATCAGGGGATAGCCGTTCGTCATGTGGTTCTTTACCCTCGATATTTAATTCGATGAAGGCTAGTCCGGTAAATCCTTGAGTGGCTAATTGTGCATAGATATTCTTAGGGAAGACAATATTGCTGCTTACGGCAATACGGATCAGGATCAGATTTGGATTATTCGGATCGAACCAAATGTCTTCGACTTTACCCACGGGCACACCACGGTAGCGGACCGATGATTCGGGATTCAGTCCTGCCACGGATCCTTCTTCCGATACCAGTAAATAGTGATCATGCAGGATCTTCTGGTCACTAAACCACACGACAGCACTTGCTACTGCCATACCAAGGATAATTACGAATAAACCCGCTGCAAGCGCATGGGCTCGATTTTCCATTTACAGTCCTAATGAAATGAATACTGAAGTATGTAGGTATTGTAAAACTAGGTCAGGGGGTAAATCAGGCATGGATACTTATTTGTGTTTTTGGTCTGAGTTGATTCTACAATACCTCGGTAGAATTTTATAGATTATTGAAAACTTCTATGCAGTGACGCTTGACACAAGCATTTTCTGCGGTAATGTAGGTGGAATCTTAAACCTTACAGGAAAAAAATGATGCTCCTGTCTTTTTTGTTGCTGATTCTTTCGCTGATTGCGATCGTAGTGGCTATTCTAGCGGTTCCCTTCTTGCGTCGTCATATTTTTTCCAATTTTGTAATGAGAATCTTCCGTAAAATTCTCCCTAAGATTTCGCAGACTGAGCAGGAAGCGCTTGATGCGGGCACAGTATGGTGGGAGGGAGAATTGTTTAGTGGTGAACCAGATTGGCACAAACTTCTGGCTTATCCCAAGCCTGTACTCAGCTCAGAGGAGAAGGCATTTCTGGAAGGGCCGGTCGAGCAACTCTGTGCGATGCTGGATGAATGGCATATTACCCATGAGCGCTATGATTTGCCACCGCAAGTCTGGCAATTTATAAAGGATAATGGATTTTTCGGCTTGATCATTCCTAAGGAGTATGGAGGATATGGTTTCTCAGCGCTCGCACACTCCGAGGTGGTGATGAAAATCAGTTCCCGTAGCAACACGGCAGCAATAACGGTGATGGTGCCCAATTCACTAGGCCCAGCTGAGTTATTACTGCATTATGGCACGGAGGAGCAGAAAAACTACTATCTGCCGCGTTTAGCAAAAGGATTGGAGGTGCCCTGTTTTGCTTTGACAGGACCTGAAGCAGGTTCTGACGCTGGATCGATACCTGATCTGGGTATCGTATGCCGAGGCGAATATAATGGTCAGCAAGACGTGCTAGGTATGCGCGTCACGTGGGAAAAGCGTTATATTACATTAGGGCCGGTTGCGACCATACTGGGGCTGGCATTCAAGTTACGTGATCCAGAGAGACTACTCGGTGGTGAAGAAGATCTCGGCATTACTCTGGCGTTGATTCCTACCAATACATCGGGCGTCGATATCGGCCGTCGTCATTTTCCGTTAAATGGGGCATTTCAGAATGGGCCGAATTCTGGCAAGGATGTGTTCATTCCAATGAATTGGGTAATTGGTGGACGTGAGGGAGTGGGTAGCGGCTGGCGGATGTTGATGAACTGTCTGGCTGCAGGGCGTTCGATTTCTCTGCCTGCTACCAGTACCGGTGCGGCTAAACTGGCTGCACGTACGAGTGGTGCTTATGGGCGGGTGCGTGTGCAATTCAAGACGCCCATTGGTTTTTTTGAAGGCGTAGAGGAAGCGCTGGCGCGAATTGCCGGCAATACCTATATGATGGATGCTGCCAGAGTCATGACCGCAGGTGCAGTCGATCTGGGTGAAAAGCCTTCGGTGATTTCAGCCATCGTTAAATACCATTTGACTGAGCGCAGCCGCCAGGCAATCAATGACGCCATGGATGTGCTGGGTGGTAAAGGCATTTGTATGGGGCCGGGTAATTATTTAGCCCGCACTTACCAACAGACTCCGATTGGGATTACGGTTGAAGGCGCCAATATCCTGACGCGAAACATGATTATTTTCGGCCAAGGTGCGATTCGCGGCCACCCTTATGCGTTGCAAGAAATCAATGCGGCTAATGATCAAGACAAGAAGCGTGCTTCGATTGCATTCGATCAGGCATTGATGGGACACATCGCTTTTGGTATTCGCAACGTTTTCCGTAGTTTCTTTTTTGGTCTAACCACCCGGTATATTAAAGAGATACCAGAGGGTGTTCTGAGTGATACGGCTGATTATTACCGGCAATTAACTCGATTTTCTGCTGCGTTTGCTTTAGTGACTGATATTGCCATGCTGAAGCTGGGAGGATCGCTCAAGCGCAAGGAGAGATTATCCGCAAGACTCGGCGATATTCTCAGCATGTTGTATTTGTGCTCTGCCACATTGAAGCGTTTTGAAGATGATGGGCGTCCTGTTTCAGATCTGCCGCTGCTGCATTGGTCTATTCAGGATGCACTGTATCGCATACAGCAAGCTTTCGATGAATTTCTGAGAAACTTCCCTGGTCACTTTTTAATGCGTGGTTTGATGCGTTTCCTGATATTCCCATTGGGTAAACGATCTTCGCTTCCTGCAGATGAGCTCTCGCATAGAGTTGCCCGATTAATCCTGGAGCCTGGAGAGGTGCGTAATCGTCTGACAGCAGGGATTTATATTCCAACTGCTGACAATGAACCATTAGTTGTTCTGGAGCAGGCACTGGAATGTGCTATTGCATGTGAGGCGATCGAAGCTAAGTTGCGTAGTGCTACCAAGGCGGGACAGCTTGTCGCACGGAACGAGGAAATAATCACCGAGGCGTTAGAACGAGGCATTCTCCTTCAGGAGGAAGCGGTATTACTTGGGGAAATGAAATTATTACGACGCCAGGTCATCATGGTTGATGATTTTTCACCAGATTTTGGAAAAACGGCAAAGGCAACACCATAGAAACAGGAGGCGAGATCGGGCTTCTGTGAATATCGCAGTTAGTTAATAGAGGCAGGGAGAAAACGTGAGGGGTAGTCAGCATACAAATGTCATTCCAGTGGAGATTGCTAAAACACTTGATGGTTTATTCAGAGAGCGGGTGCGTCGTTCTCCTGAATCAGTAGCGTATCGTGACTACGATGATACCGCTGAAGAATGGCGTGATTATACCTGGGCTGAGATGGAAAGAGCTGTCGCAAGGTGGCAAGCTGCGTTGTCACGAGAAAATTTATCTCTCGGTGATCGGGTTGCAGTGATGTCTAGAAACTGCTCACAATGGGTAATGTTTGAGCAGGCAGCTTTAGGGTTGGGCCTGGTTGTTGTGCCGCTTTATACGGAAGATCGCGCTGAGAATGCAGCTTATTGTCTGCAGAATGCGGGTGTCAAATTGCTGCTGGTGGAGAAGCTGGCCCAGTGGGAGGTGTTTTCGTCAGTACAGGATCAGCTCACAGCACTGTCGCGCATCGTAATCATGACTTTATTGGAGGAAAATAGGTATAAAGCGGAGGATGATCGAGTGATTGCATTGAGTAAATGGCTGCCGGAGCAGGGGAGCGATACTCAGCATCTGAATACGGATCCCCACGCGTTGGCGACGATTATTTATACCTCCGGAACGACTGGTCGCCCCAAAGGTGTCATGCTGAGCCATCATAATATCCTGACCAATGCATATGGTTCTGCCCAGGTTGTCATCGTGACACCTGATGATCTCCTCCTTTCGTTTCTGCCGCTCTCGCATACTTTCGAGCGTACCTCTGGTTATTATGTGCCAATGATGTGCGGCGCCACAGTTGCTTACGCTCGTTCAATTCAATTATTGCAAGAAGATTTACTCACGATTCGTCCAACTATCCTTGTCTCCGTTCCCCGCATCTATGAACGCGTGTATGCGGGGATACGCGCGAAACTGGCAGAAGGGCCGGCGCTGGCTAGAAAGTTATTCGATCTGGCGGTAGAAGTAGGTTACAGCCGGTTTGAGTATCAGCAAGGGCGTGATTCCTGGCATTTATCCCATTTGCTGTGGCCACTGCTGGACAAGCTGGTGGCGCGTAAATTGATGGATAAACTGGGGGGGCGTTTACGGCAGGCGATGAGTGGGGGAGCAGCATTATCGCCTGAAATTTCGCGTGTCTTTATTGGTCTAGGATTGCCGATATTGCAGGGCTATGGAATGACTGAAAGTAGCCCGGTGGTCTGTGCCAATCGCTTGGATAATAATCTTCCTTCCAGCGTGGGTCAGCCTATTCCGGGTGTGGAAGTTAAGCTGGGTGAACATGGTGCCTTGCTGGTTCGCGGCCCTAATGTCATGCTGGGCTACTGGAATAATCCGGAAGCCACTCGAGCGATCATCTCCGATGATGGTTGGTTGAATTCTGGGGATATTGCCAGTATCGATGAACAAGGGCGAGTTACGATTACCGGCCGCTTGAAAGATATCATCGTGACGTCCACAGGTGAGAAGGTACCGCCAGCAGATATGGAGGCGGCTATTCTGCAGGATCCAATGTTCGAACAAGTCATGATCTTAGGGGAAGGGCGTTCTTATTTGAGTGCATTGGTGGTATTGAGTAAACGTGGCTGGGAAAGAGTTGCTGCACAATGTCAGGTGGCGGCGGACCCGGAGCAGCTGGTGAAAAATGAGCGGGCAAAAGAAGTCGTGCTGGAAATGATCGCCCGGAAAATTCATGAATTTCCAGGGTATGCCAAAATATATCGTGTTGCTTTAATCCCTGAACTATGGACAGTGACGAATGAAATGCTGACACCTACCTTGAAATTGAAGCGATCAAAAATTCTGGAGCACTATAAAGCTGAGATAGAACATTTATATGCTGGACACTGATAGAAAATGGATGATTCTCCGAATCATATTTAGTGAGTTTTAAGTCAACAATGCACAACATTCCGAATGACCCGGCACTGCATGTTTCTTTACCAGAAGGCCAACCCATATTGCGTACGGTGCCGATGCCAGCGGATACCAATTATGCAGGTGATATTTTTGGCGGCTGGATTATGTCTCAAGTCGATATGGCAGGCAGTATCCCCGCTATCCGGCGCGCGCACGGACGCGTCGCAACCGTGGCCGTCAATTCCTTTGTGTTCGCACAACCTGTGTTTGTGGGTGATATCGTCAGCTTCTACGCCGATATCGTTAAGATAGGGCGCACCTCGATCGCTGTCGCTGTGTCGGTCTATGCCCAGCGCGGTGCACGGGAAGGGGGAGAAGAGATTTGCATCAAAGTGACCGAAGCGGTGCTGACTTACGTGGCTATCGATGACAATCGGCGACCAAGAGTGGTGCCGCAGGAATAATATGACTTGTTGAGAGCTAATTCATTGGTTATTAATAAATTGAGTATTTTGATGCCTAACGTCATAGATCTCATTTATAACGTAATGTATTGTGTCATTTTGGAGGCTGAATTCTGGCTATTACAAAAGAATAGGAGCAAATAGGTTTGAACCAGTAGATCAAGAAAATTGGAAGGTTAGGAGAAAATCTTCTATTTCTGGGGAAAAGAATTAACTGATAGAGTTGATACTACATTTCTGCGTTACTGAAGATTGTATTGTTAGTCTGCATTTGTGATCTGATCGATGCATCACTTTGGTTTGCAATTAAGCCGAATATAAAACTATAGCTAATTTTACTTGCTATCAATACGGCCTATCTCTTGCTAAATCAAGATTGTTTTTATAAATTAGCAATAAATTATTTGATAATAGATCACAAAGATGCCGATCTTACCTGAACACACACGTATCTATCAGAACCATCATTTTGATAGCACTCGCTGGGATTATTTCGAGCCGCGCGATGACGATATCATCGTCGCGACGTCATACAAGGCAGGCACGACGTGGACTCAAGCCATTGTTGCACATCTTCTCTTTCCAGAAGGAAATTTTCCGGCAGCACCTGCGGAAATGTCACCGTGGCTAGATATGCGGATCATGCCTCTTGAAGTGATATTGAATAGACTAACAGCGCAGAAGCATCGCCGCTTTATCAAGACGCATTTGCCACTCGATGGCATGTTATATAACGAGAAATTCAAGTATCTCTATATCGCCCGAGATGCGAGGGATGTTTTTATGTCTTTGTGGAATCACTATACAGGCTTGAAGGATGAATTCTTTATGTTGATGAATCTGCTGCCTGGCCGTCGGGGTGATGAATTCCCACGCCCACCGGATGATATCCATACCTTCTGGCGAAATTGGATGACGCGTGGTGGATTCGGGTGGGAGGCTGATGGCTGGCCATACTGGTCGCATCTTTCTAACGTACAGTCCTGGTGGAATTTTCGTCACCTGCCGAATATTCAGTTGTTTCACTATAGCGATATACTCGAGAATACTGAGCGAGAGATCCGCCGCATGGCTGTATTTTTGGAGATCGATGTGCCCGAGAGCTCCTGGGCTGGGATCATCAAGGCAGTTTCATTCACAGAAATGAAACGTCAAGGTGAGCTATACGCGCCTGGGGGCGGTCATTTTTGGAAGGGCGGTGCAAGTACCTTTCTCCATAAGGGTACGAATGGTCGTTGGCGTGATATCTTGTCTAAGGAAGAGATGGCTCTATACGATGCCGCTTGCAAGCGGGTGCTTAGTCATGACTGTCGCGAATGGCTCGAGAATGGCGGGATGATCTAATCCCTTGGAGTTTAAATCGGAAAAGTGCTAGGGTCTGTTGACATTTCACATAGATAGCCAGAGATATCCACACGCGATGGCT
>CAZKPL010000032.1:0-31805 GCA_964554625.1 uncultured Nitrosomonas sp.
TTTTTTAATATTTCTTTCTCCATCTTCAATCGCCTGTTCTCTTCTTTTAGGCGGCAAATTTCTTCCTGTTCCGGTGTCAGTTTCCCATTACCCCGGAATGACTGATCAGCATTATCCGCCTAGTACTCCCTGATCCACCTCCTCAGTATATTGGCATTGATTTCCAGACTCTGAGATACTTCTGTCGTCGTATGCCCCTGATCCAATACCAGACTTGATCGCGTCTAATTTGTATTCCTTTGTATATTGCCTCCTCGTTACCATTTCTTCCTCCAGTTAATAAGACTATTTTCTCTTAACTGGACTGTCCGGTTTCATTAGACCAGGTCAGCGAAATTGGTGCCGCACAGACATGAATTCAGTATTTGATTTGCGATCAGAGGTTCGGCTTGTTTGAACGGTTTGAAATAAAAAAAAACCGCATGGTTAGCGGTTTTTTGTGATTTTATGAAACTGGCTGATTCAGGATGAAATACTATTCAATATTCTGAACTTGCTCGCGCATTTGTTCGATCAAGACCTTTAGCTCTACGGAAATTTTCGAAACTTCCGCATCTACAGATTTGGAACCGACAGTATTAGCTTCCCGGTTAAGTTCTTGCATCAAAAAATCGAGGCGCTTGCCAGCACGGCCGCCCTTAAGCAGCGTGTGTTCCACCTCATCCAGATGAGTTTGTAAGCGTGATAATTCCTCATCTATATCTATCTTGCTTGCGAATAGTATTAACTCTTGTCGAATGCGCTCATCATTACCATCTATTTTCGCTTCCTGTAAACGCGCCACTAATTTTTCCTGGAAATTTGCAAGTAACATTGGGATGCGCGGTGACAGTTCCGTGGTCAACTGGCGTAATTGGCGCAGGTGTTCGAGTAGTGCATTTTTAAGCTTCTCTCCTTCACGCACTCGTGTGGCGGTAAATTCATTCAAAGTGGCTTGCAGTAGTTCCATACAAGATTCATGCAATGCTGTAGTTGATAAGGTATCACTACTCAGTATGCCAGGCCAGCGTAGAATGTCTGCTACAGTCAGGCTCTTCGCATCCGAAAGGGCTGATTTAACCGCATTGTTTAATTCCAATAATTTGTTGAGTAACTGCTCATTGAATTTTTGTGGTAGATCCGTACTTGCGTAGGGTATGAAGGTCAAGCGACAATCAACCTTTCCGCGTTTTAACTGAGTGTTCAAAAGCTCTCGCATTGCGGGTTCCAGTAAGCGGAATTCATCAGACAAGCGGAACTGAATATCAAGATAGCGATTATTGACTGAACGTAGTTCTAGCGTTAAGGAGCCTTCCGGAATCTCCCTGGACTTAACGGCATAACCCGTCATGCTGGCTATCATAGGTATTTCCTTCCCTTGAAAAGGGTTTCGACTAGAGATTAGAAATATGAATGAGTATAGTAGGTTAGTCAATTGAAAGCCATGAATCTTTTGAGGCGTTTCTCAGAGTTATAGCTGATGCAGAATCTTGACCGTAAGTTCAGGGACTGACTAGTTGTTGGAGATAGCTGCGCCACCCGCCAGAATAACTGATATCCTTTGCATTCTCGATAGCATAATGCTCGCAGAGAAAACCTTGCACCGTTTCACCATTGGCCAGAGTTAGGGTGCCGATTCCCAGTGGTGCTGGAATATTGGCCACAAAACTGCCCAATTCGTGCACCGGCAGTTCCCAGACCTCTACCTCAATCGCAACACCTTGCTCATTTGGATTGACTCGAATTAGCCCAGGACGTTGCGGTGGTTCTCCTGGCAAAGCATAGAGCCTATAGTCTGCTGAGGTAGTGGTGCGTGTCACTAATCGACCCTGGCGGCTGGTCAATTGCCGATTTAGTGGCAAGCCGGATAAATGTGCGCCACAGACGGCTATTTGTACCTGGTCAGACCGGGATGCGGCAGGGAAGGGGGTGTTCTGAGGTAGCGCAATGCCTGTCGCACCCAGCGGGAGTGAATAAGCATGCTGCAACCGATGAGCAAGATGCAGCAACGGTTCATCCTGGTGAGCCGGTGCTACCAGCGTGATGCCAAAAGGCAACCCATCATTCTGAAAGCCAGCAGGAACGGCAACCGCAGCATAGTCGAGCAGATTCATAAAATTGGTGTAGTAGCCCAAGTTGGTATTGAGGCGTATGGGATCTTGCTGTATGGCTTGAATGGGATAGATCGTTCCGGCAGTGGGCGTCAGCAGGCAATCAACATTTGCCCAGATCTGGTCTGCCTGCTGTTTGATTTGGCGTAATTGATAGCGCCCATTGAAGGCGTCCGCGGCAGAGTACCGTTTCGCAGTCGCGATGATTTCACGTACCGGTGCAATGATCTGTTCGCTGTGCGACTCGAAAAATGATTGAATCGCTGCATAACGCTCGGCTACCCAGGGTCCATCGTAAAGAAGGCGGGCCGCTTCGAGAAAGGGCTCGAAATCTATCTCGATCGCTTCTCCCCCCAGCACTTGCATGCGGGCTATTGCTTCGGTAAACAAGCGTTCACTTTCACGATTGCCGAAAAATTGCAGTTGCTGTTTACGTGGGATGCCAAAGCGAAAATGCGGTGCAGCGCCAAAATCGAGGCCGTGTTCTTGCCTTCTCCTGGAATAAATGTCTTGAGTATCATATCCTGCGCAAATTGTCAGGAGGCACGCCGCATCCGCAGCAGTATGTGCGAAGATGGATACTGTGTCGAGGGAGCGGCAAGCCGGCACCATGCCATGCCCAAAAAGCCAACCTTTCGTGGGCTTATATCCGATCAGGCTATTAAAAGCGGCGGGCACTCTGCCGGAACCTGCAGTATCGGTGCCGAGGCTGAAACATACCTGCCCCTTGGCGACAGCAACAGCCGAGCCCGAGCTGGAGCCGCCAGAAATATAAGCGGGGTTGAATGCATTGCGGCAAGCCCCATAGGGAGACCGTGTGCCATTCAATCCGGTGGCGAACTGATCAAGATTGGTTTTGCCGATGGGGATCGCACCGGCATCGATCAGTTTCTGCACAACAGTTGCGTTGCGCGATGGCGTGTAGGCAAAAGCTGGGCAAGCTGCCGTGGTCGGTACGTCTGCCAGATCAATATTGTCTTTGATGGCGAAGGGTACGCCATACAGCGGCAATGATGCCATGCCTTGTGCTTCCGCCTTGCGAGCGTAACCTTGTAATGACTCCAGTGAAAGTGTGGCAATCCAAACATGATCCGGATCATTTTGAATCTCGGCATGAATGGCTTCGACCATTTGGGTCGGGGAGAATGTACCGTTCGCATAGCATTGCAGTAAAGATGAAATGTCACCCAGCGGGAGAAGTTTTTGCATAGTTACTCCTGTTCCTGGATGATGAGCAGCACCTGCCCGGCAGAGACATATCCGCCTTGTTTACAGAATAATTGCCGCACTGTGCCGGTGACAGAGGAATCTACCGAGAATTCCATTTTCATGGATTCGATCATGATGACCGGCTTGCCTGCTTCCACATGCTCGCCCTCCGTGACGAGTAACTTCCAAACCGTACCCGTTACTTGGGAACTGATGGCTTGTGCGCCTTCTGGCAAGTCCAGTTCACACTGTGTGTCCGCTTCATCCAGTGTATCTTCACTGACATAATGGGTCAGATTATTAGCTTGCCAGCGTTGGCGCTCGGCTTCAAAGGCAGCCTGCTGCCTGGCCTTGAATACATCAATGCTGGCAGCATGTTGTTGCAGGAAGGCATGGTATTGCTTCAGGCTTAAAACAGTCTCTTCCGTACGCAGCTTGAAGCGCCCGGCAATGAAATCCTTGCGCAGTTTGAGCAGCTCGCTCTCACTGACCGGATAGAAACGGATTTGATCGAAGAAGCGCAATAACCACGGTTGGCCATCCTTGAAATCGGCTGTCTGGCGGTAACGATTCCACATTTGTATGGTACGGCCAACAAATTGATAACCTCCCGGACCTTCCATACCATACACGCAGAGATAGGCGCCACCGATCCCGACGGCATTCTCAGGTGTCCAGGTGCGTGCCGGATTGTATTTGGTGGTGACCAGGCGATGACGCGGATCGAGCGGCGTTGCTACGGGCGCGCCCAGATAGACATCGCCCAATCCCATGACCAGATAACTGGCTGCAAATACGATATGCTGAACCTCCTCAATGCTTTCCAGTCCGTTAATGCGGCGAATGAATTCGATATTGCTTGGGCACCAGGGGGCGTCGCTGCGTACCGATTGCATGTATTTTTCGATGGCTAATCGCGTGGCGGCATCATCCCAGGATAAAGGCAGGTGGATGATGCGGGACGGGACTTCCATGTCATCGATCGCTGGCAGCTTGCTTTCACTTGCGATTAGAAGATCCAGCAAAGTATCGCGCGCCAGCCGGCGTGAATCAAAATGAATCTGCAGGGAACGAATGCCAGGGGTCAGATCCAGAATGCCGGCAAGCTCGCCGCCGTTAATGCGCTGCTGCAGCCATGTCATCAGTGCATGGGCACGAAAGCGCAAATTCAGATCGAGTACGGGCGCTCCATACTCGATTAATAGGTATTTATCACCGGATTGACGGTAAGTTACCTGCACCTGCTCTTTACTCTCGGGAATGCAATGCAAAATAGGATTTTCTAATTTTGCAGGTTGAGAATAGCTAGGGGTGTTCCCACCGACATGTAGCTCTTGGATAAACAGAGTCTGTTGTTCTTCCAGCTTAAGCGCATCTTCCATCGATATCGGGTGGAAGCGAATACTATCACCGGGTTTGAGTTGTCCGATTTTCCACAATTCCGCATGAGCAATGGTGGCCGGGCAGACAAAGCCACCTAGACTAGGGCCATCGGGGCCAAGGATGATCGGCATATCCCCGGTAAAATCGACCGCGCCAACTGCATAAGCATTATCGTGAATATTGGAGGGATGCAAACCGGCCTCACCGCCATCGGGACGCGCCCACTGGGGTTTAGGGCCAATCAAGCGTACCCCCGTTCGGCTGGAGTTATGATGGACTTTCCATTCAGCGGCAAAAAAATGTTCGATATCAGCTGCGGTAAAGAAATCAGGCGCGCCATGGGGTCCATACAATACTGCGATTTCCCAGCGATCCGTGTAATGAGGAATCGACTGCCGGGGTAGATATTGAGGTGCTGAGTGCTGGAAAGGCTGGGTGGATTGGATATGCAGCACATCCCCGGCACGCAGTACACGTCCTGCATGTCCACCGAACTGACCTAATGTGAAGGTAGATTTACTGCCAAGATAATCAGGTACCTGAAAACCACCGTACACGGCCAAGTAAACCCGGCTGCCGGATTGTTTAACTTTACCAAACTGCAAAAGCGCACCGGCTTTGACGAAATGAGATTGCCACTGGGACAATGGCTCGCTGTCCAGCAATATATCGATGGGTGCGCCGCAGATGGCAATGATGCTATCGCAATTAAAACGTAGCGTCGGACCTGCCACGGTGATTTCCAGCCCGGCGCTATCTTCGGTATTATTTACCAGACGGTTGGCAAGACGAAAGGCCAGGCTATCCATGGGCCCAGAAGGGGGAACACCTACGTTCCAGTAACCAATCCGTCCCGGATAATCCTGTATCATGGTTTGCACCCCAGCATTCAGGATATCGATACTTTGCGCCAGATAATGAAACCCATTAAGGAATTGCGTGTTCGGTTGCCCGCTACAGAACGCGGTGCTTTGCAGAATTTGTTTGAGGTAAACCAGGTTGGTTTCAATCCCATGCAATGAAGTGTTATCCAGTGCGGCGAGTAAGGTTGCGATGGATTTTTCCCGGTCAGGCGCATGCACGATGATTTTAGCCAGCATGGGATCATAAAATGCTGAAACCTCGATGCCGCGCTCGACCCAAGTTTCAATACGGGCTGCCGCAGGAAATTCTGCCGCAGTCAGTGTCCCGCTGGAAGGTTGGAAGTCTTTTGCGGGATTCTCCGCATACACCCGAACCTGGATGGAGGCGCCGCTGGGTTTGATCGTGAAAGAATCGAGGGGAGGGAGATCCCCGGCGGCCTGACGCACCATCCATTCCACCAGATCAATGCCGGTGACTTCCTCGGTTACGCCATGTTCCACCTGCAGGCGGGTGTTGACTTCGAGAAAATAAAACTGACCATTGGCGGCATCGAAAATATATTCAACCGTGCCAGCGGATTGATAGTTGACGGCTTTGCCAAGGCGCACCGCCGTCTCAAGCAGTGCCTGACGCAGATGCGGTGCAAGATTGGGAGCAGGCGTTTCCTCGATGACTTTCTGGTTACGCCGTTGCATGGAACAATCACGCTCACCCAATGCGACAACCTGGCCTTTACCATCGCCAAAAATCTGTACCTCAATATGACGGGCCCGGTCGACATATTTTTCGAGAAAGAGACCGGCATCCTTGAAATTATTTTGTGCGAGCGTTTTGACAGATTCATAAGCGCCGATCAGCTCATCCTGATTCCAGCAGAGGCGCATGCCTATGCCGCCACCTCCCGCGGTGCTTTTCAGCATGACGGGGTAACCAATATGTTTGGCTTGATGGCAAGCCGCTTCAACATTTTCCAGTAAGTCGGTTCCTGGCAGGAGCGGCACCTGGTTTTCCAGCGCCAGGGCCCGTGCAGTATGTTTCAAGCCAAAGCTGCGCATTTGCTGCGGCGTAGGGCCGATAAAACAAATCCCATGCGCAGCGCATTGCTCGGCAAAATCGGCTTTTTCACTGAGAAAACCATAGCCGGGATGAATCGCTTGCGCACCGGTTTGCTGAGCAATCTCTAATATTTTGTCTGTGCGCAGATAGCTTTCAGCTGCGAGACCGCTGCCGATGCAATAAGCCTCGTCTGCATCGGTGACATGTCGCGATAGGGCGTCGGCTTCCGTGTAAACTGCCACGCTTGTGACGTTCATGCGGCGAAGCGTACGGATAATCCGGCAGGCAATGGCGCCGCGGTTGGCAATCAGGATTTTATCGAACATAGCGCTATCCTCTTCCTAGATGAGATGATCAGCCGAGTTTAATTGCGCAGGGATTGTCATTGCTGAGAATCCCAGATCAATAAACGGATCGGCGTGGGGTTATAGGCATTACAGGGGTTGTTCAGCTGCGGACAATTCGAGATCAATACCATCACATCCATTTCAGCTCGCATTTCAACATATTTGCCGGGTGCGGAAATGCCGTCGACAAATTCCAGGTTACCTTCCGCAGTGACAGGAACATTCATAAAGAAATTGATGTTGCTCGGTATATCGCGCTTGCTCATGCCAAGCTGCTCGCAAGCAGCCTCGTGCGCCAGCGCATGAAGGAAGCTATCCCGACAACTGTGCATGGGATATTTCTCCAGTGCATAACGTACCGTATTGCTTTCTGCTGCACAGGCGCCTCCGAGTGTGTCATGACGCCCGCAGGTATCCGCGATGATCGTGAGCATGGCATTACCCAAATTGGAGCAGAGCTTGCTGCCGGTGGTCAGATACAGCTTATTCTGGGCACGTATCGTATCGGTTACGCTATAGCGCTCCAATGCGTGGTGTGCATTAAAAAATAGCGTATCGACAGCTTGATTGCCTTCCAGATCGACGATGCGGAAAATTTGCCCTTGTTTAATGATCTTGACCCAAGACTCACCTGCCGCACAAATTTCATCGATGATGGCGAGGTCGGGATTGAGTTTGCTTTCTATCAATTGAGACGTGTTCATAATGCACCTCCACAGGGGGGATATAACCGATGAGTATTGTGTAATCCCCGTACGTTCTCAGCAATCTGCTGGCATTCCGAAACTGTTGCGACAGGTGTAGTAAATGCTACCAGGTGGATATCGCCGGGTTGATAGGTTGTGCTGGTATCAAGCGGATGAGGTGCAGCGGAAAGGATAACCAACGTATCCATTTCAAAACTCAGATTAACATAGTCGCCCGCTTTACTATGGTTACGATGAAATGTTAATTCACCCGCAGCGTTTGCGGATACTTTGCTGAAGAAATTAATGTTGGAGACGATGTCACGCATTCCCAACCCCCATTTACCGAGTTCGATGAGCATCCCATCCAGGCCACTGCGGTACATCTGATTGCGATGCTCCTGGTAGCGGGCGGTGCCATATTTTTGCTGGATCAGTTTGCTATCGCTCAGACCGCATGCGGTATCATGCCAACCTACCGTATCGGCAGTAATACAGCAGAATATTCGTCCCATATCGGAATAACAGGCATGCCCTTTAGTCAAACGGAAGGTATGCTGCGCCTTCAAGGTATCGGCCATGTTATAGCGCTCCAGTTTTTCTTCCTGGTTGAAAAACAAGACCGCAGCGTTAGCACCGCCAGCGACATCAGCTAAGCGTAAGGTTAGGCCACGGCGTATAATTCCTGACCAATGGCATCCGCCTGGGATATGTTCTTCCCACAGAAATACGTTATTTTGATTCATTTGCTCCTCCTTATCAGAATGGTCAATGTAGTTACTCCCAGAATGCTTCCCAAAACCAGTGGCACAGCCCAGAGCTGCCACCAGGGCGCATCAGGTGAAGCCAAATAGGCACGCGGCCAGGCTATGTTGATCAACTCAAATAATGACCAGAGAAAGGCGGCAATGTTGATGATCAGACCCCATACCCCTAATCTCAGCTCACCGAGTGCCGGATCCCAGCGACCCGTCAGTCGAGTATATAAACCGACTCCCGTAGTCATGGAAAACATGGCGTAGAGTCCTCCTGTGCCAAATGCGATGATGGTTGCGACGGCTTCATTATTGAGTCCAAACAACAGTCCCAGGCCTGCCAGAAATACTGTACAAAGAATCGCATTCCGAGGCGCTTTGGCAGCGGTTACACGGCTGAGCGACACAGGCATATTGCCTTCACGCGCCATGGAAAACACGATGCGCGAGGTATATTTGACGACGGACGCACCGCAAGCAAGAAAAGCGATGACGACAATCGCCAGAAACGGCTTCTCGAACCAATCTCCAATATGCGTCGTAATTAGAGGCGTGATTGGATCAAACGTAGCGCTGGTTTTTGCCAAGGTAGCATGATCAAATGACAGTGTTAATGCAGCAGAATTAAAAACAACCACAGTACCTACCGCGCATAACGAGAAGAAAATGGCCCGTGGCACCATGCGTGTAGGTTGATGTGTTTCCTCTGAAGTCGTTGAACAAGCATCAAAACCGATGAATGCCCAACCGGCAATGGCGAGTGCCGCCAGAAAAGCAGATAGCTTATCTGGCGCTGTACCAGTGCCCAGGTGCTGGAATAATTCAGAGAAGGGATGCTCCCTAAAGAACAGGAAAAGTAACAGAGCCATGCCAAACGATCCAATGATTTCGGCATATACACCAAGGGCAATGACCGACTTGAACACATTTACATGAGCAAGATTGAGCAACATGCAAATAAGCAGAAAAATCGCACCCCAGAGTACCATCATAGCACCCGTTTCACTTGGAGAATCAAATAGAATGGCAAGCCAGATCCCCCCGGTGTAGGCAGTTGTTGTCAGCATGGCGATGGTTGAACTGATATAAATTGCGCCAGCATACTGGCCTGCATTGGTCCCGCCGAGCTGACGCGCCCATTTATAAGCGCCGCCAGCAATGGGAAATTGGGAAGATAATTCGGCATAGACGGTTGCAACCAGTAATTGCATGATTAAACAGCTCACGAGAGCCAGAAACCAGCCTCCACCAGTCACATTAGTTTGCACTCCCACAATGGCATAAAGCCCAACCACTGGAGAAACCACTGCAAAGCCAAGCGTAAAACTATTCCAGATCCCCATGCTACGGTTTAACATGCTGGGATCAGTTGATTTCATTTCAGATGAAAAGCTTTTGGGATTTTGAGCGGTTGACATGTGATACCTCGTAAATGTAATGAAAGATTATTCAACTCAAGTCAAAGCTCGCTATTAACCAAGAATTTGGTGATTACGAAATGGCTTAGTCTTTATCGCCAGCGTCTTACAGGCATGAGGAGAGTACGAGGGAAATTGATCGGTCAGGGAATGTATATTGTTTCCTGACGAGCCATTAGTGGTGCTTCGTATGTATAATCTATAAGCGGAAAACGTTAGAGTTTTTCCAGTGAAACCGATAGTAGAATAGAAAAGAAGTGAATATATGATTTGCGCATCCATAACGAAGTCTCCTTTAAGTCATCAGGTCAAATACCGAGAGTTGTAATGCGTTAACACATTACATAATCTCCCGGGCTTTTATCCCTCCGTGGAGCTTCGTTATTACCGAAGCCAGAAACTCTTGGACCAGACACCCCTTGGATAAGAAGTCGGAACCCTAGTTTGCTATTACATCAGTTGTATATAGCTATACAACTCAGTGGCGCCTCTCAATAATTAATAATACTAAGAAACGATTTCATAAATAAAACTAACATATCTTTTCTAGAAAAACAAATTTATATCTTGAAAAGGTATCAAAGGTATCTTTTGAAGATATAAGGGATAGCATGTTTTGGCATGATGATTATTTCCTTTATCTTGCTGAGGTGCGATGTTTCTAATCCTCGCATAAATATGCCCAGCCAGAAGAATAAAGGTTAAGCAATACCATACTGTACACGATAGCGTTTGATTGCCAGTAAATTATGCGCCATATCGCTTTTGGTCTCTAGATAATCCATAATATTATCTAGATTGATAATACTGATGACCGGAATGCCGTGCGCCTGCTCAACTTCTTGTATAGCCGATACTTGATGACGACCTCGCTCCATACGGTCAAGTGCAACAACGACACCACATGGTATCGCCGCAGCAGCACGAATAAGATTGACGGATTCTTGTATCGATGTTCCAGCAGTGATGACATCATCAACTATCAGGACACGGCCTGTCAGTGATGCACCTACGATATTGCCACCTTCGCCATGGTCTTTAATCTCTTTACGGTTAAAGCAGAAAGGGTGATTATGATTGGTTTCAGCCAGTGCTATAGCAATAGCGCTGACGAGTGGAATGCCTTTGTATGCTGGGCCAAACAACATATCAAACGGAAGCTGGGCAGCCAAGATAGCTTTCGCGTAGAATTGCCCGAGTCTATGTAAGGAATTGCCATCATTAAATAATCCAGCATTAAAGAAATAGGGCGAAAGACGTCCTGCTTTGGTGACGAATTCACCAAACCGGAGTACATTGCGTTCAATGGCGAATTCAATAAAATCTTGCTTAAAATCTGACATGATTCTAATAAAATAACTCATGAAAATGCGAATTATAACCGCTAACCTGAATGGTGTACGTGCTGCAGCCAATAAAGGTTTTTTTCAATGGATGCCTACCCAGCAGGCTGATATCGTATGCGTTCAGGAGCTGAAAGCTCAACCTGATGATATGACGAGTGAAATGAAATCCCCAGATGGCTATCACGGTTATTTTCATTGCGCAGATAAAAAAGGTTACAGTGGAGTAGGGCTGTATTCTCGCCATGAACCCGACAAAATCATTGAAGGCGTGGGAATTCCGGAAATCGACTCAGAAGGACGGTATTTGCGTGCCGATTTTGGTGATTTGAGCATTATATCGATTTATCTTCCTTCAGGGTCGAGTGGTGAACACCGACAGGCTATCAAATTCTTCTTTATGGAGCGATTTTTCCCGATTTTGCAAACGCTCACTCACAGTGGCAGGGAGATTATTTTGTGTGGAGACTGGAATATCGCTCACAAGGAAATTGATCTGAAGAACTGGCGCGCCAACCAAAAAAATTCAGGTTTCTTGCCGGAAGAACGAGCCTGGTTGACATCAGTTTTTGAAGAATTGAGATTCATTGATGTGTTCCGAAAAATTGATCAATCGCCGGAACAATATACCTGGTGGTCAAATCGTGGGCAGGCATGGGCTAAAAACGTAGGGTGGCGTATCGATTATCAGATTGCTACACCCGCGATTGCCGACAAAGCGACCAGTGTTTCCATTTATAAGCAGGAACGCTTCTCGGATCATGCTCCGTTAATTATTGATTACGATCATCATCTATGATTCATACCACCGTTGCCAGCTGGTTGAGCATATGCCGTATCTATGCTCACCCCAGAGTGACTGGAATGCTGGCGTTAGGTTTTTCAGCAGGATTGCCCTTGTTACTGATACTGGGTACCTTATCCTTCTGGTTAAGAGAGGCAGGTATCGATCGTGCCACCATAGGTCATTTGAGCTGGATTGGTCTTGCTTATGGTTTTAAGTGGATGTGGTCTCCCTTGGTTGACCGTCTGCCATTGCCGCTACTGACGCGGTTATTGGGTCGACGCCGTGCCTGGTTACTGCTTTCGCAGATCACGATAGCGATCGCATTAGTGGGGATGGCCAGTACTGATCCACTCGAGAATCTGTCACACATGGTTTTTTTTGCATTGGCAGTGGCTTTTGCCTCAGCTACACAAGACATTGCGCTAGATGCTTATCGGATCGAAGCTGTTGAATTAAGGCTGCAAGGCGCAATGGCGGCTACTTACCAAGGAGGTTATCGTTTAGCGATGATACTGGCTTCAGCAGGTGTGCTGTGGATTGCGGCATCGCTGGATGCTTCCCCAACTGATTATGACTATCAATCATGGCAGATTGCCTATCTGATCATGGCTGCCTGTATGGCGATTGGCATCATTACTACATTGATTATTCAAGAGCCTGATGTTCCAATTAATCACCTTGCAGCAGAAAATGAAAGGCAGGCCAGTCAAATGATTACACGTTGGAATTTGAATGCGCGCCTTACGCGATTACTGACCTGGCTATATAGCGCAATGATTGCGCCTTTCCAAAACTTTATCGTGCGGCACGGCTATCATGCCTTCTTGATACTGACACTGATTGCTGTTTACCGTATCTCGGATGTAGTAATGGGCGTGATGAGCAACCCCTTCTATGTTGATATGGGGTATACCAAGGATGAAGTGGCAACTGTTTCCAAAGTATACGGTGTTATCATGACACTTTTAGGCGCGGCAGTAGGGGGGGTATTAATTGCCAGATTGGGTGTGATTAAAACTCTATTCATTGGTGCAGTCTTATCCGCAGCGACTAATTTGTTATTTGTCTGGCTATCTCTGCGAGGGCACGATATCGTTGGATTAATATTTACTATTTCCGCAGATAATCTTTCTGCTGGCATTGCTTCTTCAGCTTTCATCGCCTATCTTTCAGGATTGACCAATTCTGCCTATTCAGCGACGCAATACGCGCTATTTAGTTCAGTGATGCTGCTGTTACCCAAATTTATTGCCGGTTTTAGTGGGCAATTTGTAGATGCCTATGGGTATGCACTATTTTTTGTGGGAACTGCATTACTCGGCTTGCCGGTGCTGATTTTGGTATGGATGGTGGGGCGAATCGAATTTAAAACACCTGTCTTATCGTAAGCGTGAGCTATATCATTCCTTAGGCAAATTACCTTCGGGTAAAGCGGTAAAACGCAAGCATTCCAAAAAGATTGGGTGCAAGGGTAATTTGCCGGTTACCACTCATAACCCGTCTTTCCAGGATATGCACTTCATGCTGATGACAAAATTGTTCAAAATCACCTAGGGTACATAAGTGAATATTGGGCGTATCAAACCATTCATAAGGCAAGGTTTGTGAAACGGGCATATGACCCAATAAAACTTGCAATCTATTTTTCCAGTAGCCAAAATTAGGAAAGGTGACGATACCTTCTTTGCCTGCACGGAGCATTTCCTCAATGATATTTTCCGTGTTTTTCATCGCTTGCAATGTTTGCGACAGAATAACGTAATCAAATAAATCTGATTCAAAACCTGATAAACCTGATTCCAAGTCGCTCTGGATGACATTAATTCCATTATTGAGGCACGCTAACACATTGGCATCATCAATTTCCACGCCATAACCATGCACACCTAGCGTTTCTTGCAAATATTGGAGCAATGTGCCATCACCGCACCCAAGATCAAGCACTTTCGATCCTGGTCTGATCCAGGCAGCGATGGTAGCAAAGTCAGGCCGCGAGAGGGAAAGAGAAGAGAGTATTTTAACCATTGAGTTTCCGTTGAAAGATTTTATATGATGATTTTGTTCATATAAGCCCGTACCAATTGGTGGTAGTGCTCATCTTTCATGAGAAAGGAATCGTGACCATGCCTGGTGTGTATTTCTGCGTAACTCACGTTAAGTTTATTATCCAGTAATGCCTTAACAATACTGCGTGAGCGCTCAGGTGAGAAACGCCAATCAGAACTAAATGAAAGCACTAGAAAGTTCGCCTTGGCACAGTGAAAGGCTGCGCTTAAATTGTCATCATAATCTCGTGCGGGATCAAAATAATCCAATGCTTTCGTCATGAGCAAATAAGTATTGGCATCAAACTGGTCTGCAAACTTATCTCCTTGATAGCGCAAATAAGATTCAATCTGAAACTCAACATCAAAGTTGAAGCTCAGCGATCCCGTTCGCAATTCACGTCCGAATTTCTCGGCCATGGAATCATTAGATAAATAAGTAATGTGCCCCAGCATGCGAGCAAGGCGCAGGCCCCTGCGCGGTAATGTGTCATGAGAATAATAATCACCACCGTGAAAATCGGGATCAGTAATGATCGCTTGACGTGCAACATCATTGAATGCAATATTTTGCGCCGTTAATTTAGCTGCGGCAGCAATAACGACTGCATGCCGAATTCTTTCAGGTGCATGGAGTGCTAACTGCATGACTGACATACCACCAAGGCTTCCACCAACAACTGCTGCAAATTGATCAATACCAAGCTTTTCAGCCAATCGCACATAAGTTTCGGCCCAATCTATCGTTGTCACCATGGGAAAATCTGCACCATAATGCCTATTCGTTTTTTTATTAATGCTCGCGGGACCGGTTGAGCCATGGCAACCACCTATATTGTTTACACCAATCACAAAAAATTTATGTGTATCAATAGGTTTTCCAGGACCAATCATGTTATTCCACCAACCTACATTCTTTGGATTATCAGCATAAACACCGGCAACATGATGATTACCAGAGAGTGCATGGCAAATTAATACAGCGTTGGTTCCTGCTGCATTCAACTCACCATAGGTTTCATAGACTTGCTCGTAATTGTCCAATATTGCGCCGCTTTCCAAACTAAGCGGCGTGTCGAAGCTAGCCCGTTGTGGCGTAACAATACCAATGGAATCCGAATCATGCATGAAGATGAGAAAATTTTAGGAAGTTCTATGTAAAATTATCAAGTACTTATGTCAGGTAAGCATTATATCGTTAAAAATACTTAAGGGATTTAGCATTTTTAAAGTGGTGATTATTTTAGAATAAAAAAGCTAATTATTTAACTTTGATAATAATCCATGAATTTTCTCAGATTCATCAGTTCTAAGAATTTTCTGGATTACTGGCATGATACTTGGTAAATGACTTTTTAGAATCTCATGCTTTACACTCAAGATTTGTGCTGGGTACATGGAGAATTGTTGCAATCCTAGTCCTAGCAGTAATCGAGTGTATTGGATATCACCTGCTATCTCTCCACAGATTGAAACAGGCATATTTGCGCGATTGGCAGTATAAATAACTCGTGCTAGTAACAAAAGTACAGCGGGATGCAGTGGATCATAGAGATGAGCGACAGTGTCATCGGCTCGATCAATGGCCAGCGTATATTGGATCAAATCATTAGTGCCAATGGACAAAAAATCGAGTTTACGCATGAACATTTCAAGGCATAGCGCCGCAGCTGGAATCTCAATCATTCCTCCTATCTTAATATTCTCGTCAAAAGGTTCTTTTTCATCATGCAAGCTTTGTTTAGCATACTCGATATGCTGTAAAGTCTGATTAATTTCGTAATCGCTTGAAAGCATTGGAATTAGAATGCGAATCTGACCATGTGCAGAAGCTCTCAGTATGGCACGTAATTGAGTTAGAAACATGGCTTGCTCTACTAAGCTCAGCCTAATCGCGCGTAATCCCAGAGCAGGATTGATTGCAGATCGATAGCTATTTTTAAGATTCTTGTCAGCACCTAAGTCGAAGGTACGTATCGTAACTGGTAATCCCCGCATATTTAGTGCTACAGTGGAATAAGCTTCAAACTGCTCATCCTCACTGGGTAAATCATCTCGATTGAGAAAAAGAAATTCACTGCGAAATAAACCAATACCTGTCGCACCACTTTCTTTGACCTGTTCAACATCCTGAGGCAATTCAATATTGGCGTGCAATTCTATAAAAGTGCCATCGAGCGTCGTAGTGGGAATAGATCTAAGGCGTTTGAGCTTACGTTTTTCCAGATCCAGCTGGTTCTGTTTCAAACGGTATTCAGTAAGCACATATTTGTCAGGGTTGACAATGACAATTCCTTGACCGCCATCTACTATTAAATTGTCATTATTGTAAATGAGTTGGCGTGCATGCTGCATTGCTACGATTGAAGGAATATTCAAACTGCGAGCTACGATTGCGGTATGAGAAGTCACCCCTCCCAAATCAGTAAGAAAAGCAGCAAATTGATGTTGTTTATATTGCATGACATCTGCCGGGCTTAGATCATGAGCAACCAGAATACTGTTGCCATCATGCTTTAGGGGAGGAGGAATATAGCCCGGGTGTCCTAATAAAACCTTCAATACCCGCTCAACGACCTGAATAACATCGGTTTTACGCTCTCGTAAATAAGCATCTTCAACTTCTTCAAACTGAGCAAGTAATACTTCCATCTGCTGAGTAACAGCCCATTCTGCATTACACTGGGTCTGAGCAATACAAGTAACTGCTGCAGAGCTAAGTGTTGGATCATCCAGGATCATATGATGCAATTCAAGAAAAGCATTAAATTCAGCAAATGCGGGTCCTTGACTTACCGAGGATTGTAGTTTCTCCAGCTCTTTGCGCACAGTTGCGAACGCATTGGTCAGTCGTGCTATTTCTTTGTCTATTTGGTTCTTAGGAATTAAATAATGCGCTACATCAAGTGCGGCTGGAGAAGCAAGATGCGCATGTCCAATCGCAATACCTTCGGAGGCGCCGACGCCATGCAATATGAAACTCACTCGCCTTCCCCAAAGTAATCGTTGATGAGGACAGTCAATGCCTGCATGGCTTCAGCCTCGTCAGATCCGGTTATTTCAATCTCAACTGTTGATCCTTTATTTGCAGCGAGTGTCATCACACCCATAATACTTTTTGCATTGACTCTACGGCCGTTACGTATGAGCCATACTTCACTTTGGAATTGACTTGCTAAACGTGTAAGTTTTGCGGAAGCACGAGCATGCAGACCGAGTTTGTTAATAATAGTAATTTCTTTAAGTAGCATCTCAGCATCCACGGAAAATATGCATGACTCCTTCCTTACCTCCGGCTAGTGCTTTCTCCACAACAACTGAAAGTGACTCATGTCGATAACTTAATGCGCGTACAAGCATAGGTAAATTCATACCTGCAAGGCATTCTACTTTTCCAGGTTGAATCAATCGACGAGCGATATTACAGGGAGTTGCGCCATAAATATCCGTCATTACCAATACACCATCACCTTGGTCAAGTTCCTTAATTAATTCCTTAACTTGAGTAACAACTTCATCAGGTTCATCTTGAATGGAAATAGCTCGATATATCAGCTTCTGTGGCTCTTCTCCCAGAATATGAGTTGCACAGTGAGTAAAGCTCTCACCCAGCTTATCATGCGAAATAATTAAAATTCCGATCATTCAATTTTTTTATCTATCTCTAAAATTTAAAAACCAAATTACGAATTTTATCATTATCGAGATTATCCTACTCCGTCTTTAAATCCATAGTGTTCCACCTTGGGAACCTTGAGCGCAATATCATGCGTCTCTTCCAGAAATGCCTTAGCCTGTGCTAGCGTTTGTAGCTTTGTTTCATCCATGTCGATCACCATGCCTCGCATCATGATTAATTCAGAATCTAATTGCTCAGACTCATTTCATATTGGAAGAGACTATTTCTTGACAAAAGAAACCAAATGTAACATCATCTGCGGCTCGTTGTGAAGAATAGTCTGGTAAAGAATTTTAAGGGTGAATAGCTTTAATTTTTTACTGATAGCTTTGATATAATGATGCTCCGCTAGCCAACTATAAAAACGGCAGTAGAAATATGTTAGGGGAACTAGTATAGTAGCGCCCGTAGCTCAGTTGGATAGAGTACTTGGCTACGAACCAAGGGGTCGTGGGTTCGAATCCTGCCGGGCGCGCCACTTTTTGCTTTTTCCTGACTAATTGCGGTCATAAAGAAATGTATTATATTTTTAGTGCATAGTAGTTTTAGGTAAGAGAGGCCAAGTAGCTCAGTTGGTAGAGCAGAGGACTGAAAATCCTTGTGTCGGTGGTTCGATTCCGCCCTTGGCCACCAATAAAATAAACTTGGAATATCTTTTTTATTTTATGTGATTCTTGTATTGATCGCGAGTTTTTAATCAAGATAAGAGTCTCAGGTATCCTTGTATCTTATCTGCTGCGTCTTCTGTCAATGTCTTGTGTTCACTAATTCGTTTTACAGTTGGTAAATTAACATCTGCTTGGAAAAGCTGTGTTATATGTGTCTAATAATTTGTCTTGGCCTAGTCCAGCGACTGCTACAACACAAAGAAAAGGTTTTCTTATATCTGATAAGCTATAATGAAATCACGGTCAATGCAGTTGCAGACAATATAAATATGATTTTATCTGACACATAGGGAGCTCGAGTAAGTTTTTAGCTAACTAACGATGCTTATCAGATCCCAAGAGTCGATAGAGTATACGTTAGCACTGAGGTAAAAGATAAGGCAAAGGCAAAATCTGTAATGCCGGACCATTTAGATTTTTCCAAAATATTTTGCTTGTCTTGATACTATCAACCTGGATAACAGCAAGCGCATCAAAACCGCCTTCGGGTGAGAGTGCTGCATTGACTATCATACCGCATGATTGTTCTGACAACTCAGTGCTTAATAAATGATCGCCAGCCATAACAGGTTGAGATGAAGCGATGTTGACCAAATACATGCGGCGTTTTAATTTGCCAAGGTATTGTGTTCTTGCGATTATTTCCTGTCCTGGATAACAACCTTTCTGGAAACTTATTCCTCCTATGACATCTAAATTTACCATTTGAGGAATAAATTGTTCTTGCGTTATCGGTAAAATTACAGGGATGCCTGCCCTAATTTCCTGCCAATCCCAGCACATCGTTCCAGTTGGCGTTGCCTGTGAAGCTAAACGTGGCCATATTGTGATTGCTTGATCTAGCGTTGTGATAATTTCATAGCGATCTATATTCCGGCATAAAATACTTCCTTTCTCAGTATGTACCATTCCGAGCGATGAGACAGGTAATACTACTCCATCAAATACTTCTTCAAGTAATAATTTTGCTTTATTTCCTGCTATACCAATACGTATCAAAGTGTCACTGCAATCATCTAATCGTACCTTTGTGCGCAAGATATACATCGAGAGACGTTTAGAAATAACATCAAGTAGAGTGGAAGGTAATTGCATGAAATACTCGTTATTGGCTATACCTGACCATATTAGGAAACTTGCTAGCATACGGCCTTTAGGAGTACAGTAACTGCCGTATTGAGCGGTTTGATGATTGACTTTTCTCAGATCGCAACTTAACTGTCTTTGCAAAAAATCTGACGTTTCTTCTCCTGAGAAATGAATGAGCCCAAAATTGGATAGATCAACTAGGATGGTATCATCTTGAGCATTTCCTAGTTCTGTAGCACTATCTTGGGAATGTGTAACATATCCCTTTTCAATAAGTGCATTGTGCTGTTGTAAGAAAGTCTGCCAAATAGAATTCATAGAAAAAAATATCTAATCGGAAATATTAATTTCTATAGATTATGCCAGAATTAACCATTCATCTTAAACCATCAAGACAACTTATTGTATTATTATGTTTTGCACATTTCTCGACCGCTTGCATCTTATGGCAGATAGATTGGTCGATCTACATTAGATTAATAGGGACTACATTACTAGCTATAAGCTTATACTTATATTTGCAGCATCATGCATTACTACTTTCGCCACAATCAATCGTATCATTTTATTTGCTAGCAGATAACTCTACTTGCAGAGCACAAACCCGGTCTAATGAACATATTATCTTTACAATTAAAAGCGATACCTTTGTAACATCCTATTTGACCATATTGAGTCTGAAATCTCCACATTCAATTTTTTCTCGTAATATAGTTATTTTTCCAGACGGAATTGACATTGAGAAATTTCGGCAATTACGGGTATGGTTAAGGTGGAAATGGAGAAAAAATAAACTAACCAACCTGAATTAAAAAAAATTATTTCAATCTTTAACTTGAGAAGGTTAAATCTTTTCTTCAACTGGTAATATTCGTGCTTCTTCTTCTAACATGACCGGAATGCCGTCTCTAATTGGAAAGGCTAAGCGATCAGGTTTGCAAATTAATTCTTTTTCATTTTTCATATAAACTAAAGGGCCTTTACACAAAGGACATACTAGAATATCTAAAAGCTTTGGATCCATAAATTTTTCTCTTAATTTTTTTAATATAATTTCTCGTAATCCAATATCTATAGCTATTTCTTCATGTAATATCCAAAATTTCTCATTAGCTAATTCTAGATACTTTACAGCATCCTCTTCTTTCATAAGAATGATTTCAGCATCGAGATATTGTATATCTTCCTTAGTAAATTGGTAATCATTAATAACAGAATAAGATTTTATCTTTAATTTTAAATATCTTAGCTCATCAAGAAAATCTTCAGAGTGATTAATATCAGTAATTACGTGAATAAATTTATCCTTAAATGTAGAAATTTTGACCCGATAATTAGGGTTAAGTAAATTTATAAAATATTCATTTCCTGATCTAAGATAGAATATTTTGACATGATTCTCAGCATTTACCGATAGTTTGCTACTTTTCTCATTTACTACTACTGCGTCTACTTGATTTAGGCGAGATAGCCTATCTCGTAAAGGTCCAGCTGGAAAAATCAAACCATTACCAAAATTTAGTTTGCTATTATCGATCATGGCAATCTCTAAATCTCGGTGGAGTCGTAAATCCTGTAAGCCATCGTCACAGATAAGCACATTGCACTCAGGGTGAGCTGAAAGTAATGCTTGCGCAACACTTACACGATCATGACCAATCCATATTGGGCAAATACCTTTACTTTGATAAGCCATCAGCAGTGCTTTATTTCCCACGACACTAGACTTACTTGAGGTAGTCACAGGGAGAGGTGGGGCATAATTTTCAGAGTAGCCGCGACTAATAATACCAGGGTGTAATCCGAAGGCTTTTAATAAATTAATTAGCCAAATTACTAAGGATACTTTGCCATCATCCCCAATCGTAATACTGTCAACGACAATTATTGGTACAGGTAGCTTAATTGAATGCAATACATCAAGTCGAAATAATAGTCGCTTGAATGCCAATAACATTATAAAAACCAAACTTAATGGCCAAAGAATTACATGAAGCGGTGTGATACGATGCCAATATAGTTCAGACCAATTCATTAATTATATATTTATTTTAATTACGATAATAAGGCCTGCAAAATCTTGAAGGATTGGATTAGGATTAAATAGATTCTAATTCAGAGAAATAGTTTTGATAAGATAACCTATTTATTACAATTTATTATGAGCTCTATCACAAAAAGGAGCATTTTTGGTTTTCTTACACGCGCATAACCAAGCTGATCCAGTTCGTGCAACATTAAAAGCCAAGGGAACTAATTCAATTTCCTTATTTACCTGGAAAGGTCTAATGCTATCCGAGTAATGAATTATTGTGATTACACAAACAACTTTAAAGCGATTTCACTGCCGGCAGGAATATTATGTGCTGCCATACTGGCTTGAATATTTATAAGTTGTTGCTTACTTCTCCTGATGCCATTATCACTTAATGGCACGCGATTATCGTCTACCAAAATACCATTTAAGGTAGAAGAAAAAAGTCTTGCAAGTTGGGCCATTTGATCAAATACTTTTTCACCATTTGCTACTCTTGGAACATCAAATAAAAAAGTAATACCATGTGTGGTAAGTGTGCGCATATTGGCAGGCAAGAAGGGAGTTGTTTCATAGTTACCGAGAGAAAACAGTATTGCATTATTTTCATCACGATATCTAAATGCACCCTCAGATTCAAGCCTAAAACCAGATGCCTCAGCTAAGGCACGTATTTTTGTCCCAACAAAGGCGCCACCATCTTTGCTGACAATATTAATACCCATTACCACATCTACTTCTGCACAAAATTTATCGAGAGATATTGCTTTTAAATGTGCTTCTGAAATATCAGGGCAATCAGCGATTGCATTTACTTGTGATGCAAAATCTTCGACCATATCTCGGAATCGAGATAAATTGACTTCACTAACTGGCCCAGCTCGATCAGCAAGCTGTAAACAACCATTTAAGTATATATACCCACCTTTAGTATTAAGTGACTCAATGGTGATTTCCTCCCATGTCTGGCCATCTTGAGTCAGTCCAAACCAATGCACAGGTTTTCCAAAGTCAAATTTTTGCTGCAATAATTCCGTTAGCTTATCGTGAGTGATTAGTTTGTTAGCCCTAATACTTGTAATGTAGTTGATTGTGCTATCAAAATTAACTGATTTCTGCTCTATCGGCGATTCATCGATAGGGAAATCATCAGGCTGAGAATACGACTGCTCCTTTATAGCTCTGGTCTCAGTTTGGAGTTCTGATAAGGATTCATTATCAAATTTTGGTTCAATGCGTTCATTTCCCCTTGTGGTTTTGCTCATTTTTAATAATGCGTCTTCATGCTCGTGCTCAAATGACCGTTTCACGCTACGGCGGTAGCGTGCTTGCTGTAACCAGTTAAAGAAAACCACGCCACCGATAACAATGACACCAATAATAATTAAGCTGATTTGTAAATCACTCATACCCAAAGTCGCTCACGTGTTTAATAAGTCAATATTATTAACTTTACTCATTATAATTATAATTTCCTTCCCGTCTTTAAGTAACTATTAACTTATCCTTATTTCTTTTTCAAAGTTTATGGTTTTATCAAGATCAACTGTAACTATACGTGAAACTCCTTGTTCTTGCATGGTAACACCAATTAGCTGTTCTGCCATTTGTATAGTAATTTTGCTGTGACTGATAAATAAAAATTGAGTTTCTCTCGACATGCGTTTTACCAGATCACAAAAGTGTATTGAATTGTTGTCATCTAAAGGCGCGTCTACTTCATCAAGTAAGCAAAATGGTGCAGGATTAAGTTGGAATAATGAAAATACAAGCGCTAAAGCTGTAAGTGCCTTTTCTCCACCTGAAAGTAAATGAATAGAATTATTTTTTTTGCCGGGTGGTTGTGCGGTAAGCTGCATACCTGCATCAAGAATTTCTTCATCGCTTAAAACTAACTTTGCTTGTCCTCCCCCAAAGATAGTTGCGAATAATTCACTTAAATTAGTATTCACTTCATCAAAAGTTTTCGTCAAGCGCTCTTGTGTTTCGCGATCAATTTGTCGAATTGCATTTTCTAAAGTGGCGATAGCTTCTTTTAAATCATTAGATTGTTCATCAAGATATGCTTTACGCGCTTGTGAAACTTGCAATTCCTCCAATGCAGCAAGATTTACAGCTCCAAGTGCTGTAATTTCAGAATTAATTCGATTAATTTCTGTTTTTAATCTGGAAGGGTGTGCACTAGTTAATAAAGGAAGCAACTCATCTTCTTTTGCGCCGACCTCTAAAAGCTTCTCATTGAATTGATTTTCAGTTAAACGTGCTTCCTGTTCTTTAAGTCGTGTCTGATTGATTGAATCTCTTAGCTGACGTGAAGTCTGCTCTGACTTAATCCGTGCGTGCTCTGTTTCGCGTAGCGCATCGATTGTATTCTCCAGATCATGGCGCAACGATGTCAAAATCTGTTCCTGATGTATTCTCTTTGCTAGCCATTCATTAAGTAGAGCTTTAAGTGGCCCATCATCCAGACCATCTTGTGCATTATGTAATTTTTCCAGATTTTCCGTTAAATCATTTGTATTCTGACTGATTGCTTGAATATCGTTTTCTAATTGTTCGATTTTGTTTTGACAGTTTTTTTCATGAAAGACAGCTTCACGCATTTCTTCTGCCAAATTCTGTACAAGCAATCGTTGTGTGGCAAGTGATTGCTCGGCGGCCTCGCAAGTTAATTTAGTTTGCTGCAGCTGCTCTTCTAGATTGGCAGTTTGTGTTTTATTCTCAGCAAGCTTTATTTGAGCTTCTTGCTTTTGAGTGCATTCCACCGATATTTGATGTGAGATCTCAATCAACTCATCCTCGATTTGATGCTGTCGTTGTGACACTCGCTCCATAAGCTGCGAAAGCCGTACGATTTCAAGCTGCAACTCGTGCTCCTGTTGCTTTAGTTGCAGTACTTTGCTACGTAATGCCGCGATTGTTGCCTCGAGTTGGTGGCAAGTTTCTTCTATCTCAGACAAAGTTAATTGAGAACAAGAGAGATTTTTTTCAAATTTATCAATATTAGTGGTAATTTGGGCTATCTCACGTTGCCGTGCCAAAACACCATGCAAGTGAGAATCAGGTGCATAGTAGCTCAAGCTGCAGTAAGTGAATATATGGCCTTCAGGAGTAATCAACATTTCGCCAGGAAGAAGTTTCTTCTGCTGAGTGAAGCCAGCTTCAATATCGCTAATGGTAAATATCCTACTTAACCAGGTTTCCACAACGGGTTGAATCCCATTATGGGTATAAATTAGATATGAACTGAGTAATGGCCATTGCTTCTCTTCTTGTACTAAATTGTTTGTAGATTGATTATTGATTGGTGTTGTCTCAAAGATAGACCATTTCCCGGGAGGCGGGTTATTTTTCCAGTTCAAAACAATTCCGAGTTGCTCAACGCCAGTGGCATTAATACGCTCACGCAAAACGGCCTCTAGTGCATTCTCCCAGTCTTTTTCAATTTGTATGTACTGCCATAAACGCGGCAATAAATCCAATTGAAGCTGGGATAGCCACGTATCTAATGCATTATTATTCTCCAGGCGACATTGTATATGCTGTAAAGCTGCACGCTGAGCTTTGGCTTGAGTAAGCTCTTGCTGAGCAGATTGGGTATTCTGTAAAGCCTCCTTTCGTATGTGCTGAATGATTTTTAATTGATTTTCTGTTTCAGTCAGAACATGCTGCTCCTCTTCTAATTGGCCCAGGATCTGATCTTTTTCTTCCACTAAGCTGGTGAGTTCTTTTTGATCAGTCCCGGGTTGCGAGTTTTTTTCTTGAATTAAGCGCTCATAACGTGAATCTAATTGTTGGATTGCTTTATCTGCATGGATTAGATGGCTTTGTTGCAGCTTTTCTGTTTGTTGCGTGAGTAGCAGATTTTTCTGCACAGCAAATAACTGATCCTGGCTAGAGCGAAAAGCTGATTCGGCTTCTGGTAATTTTTCATTTTCTAAGCGGTAGTCTTGACTGATAGAAATACAAGCTAATTTTGCCTGTTCAATTTCCTTATGCCAATGGGTAAGATGATCAAGCGCTTCCACCATTAGTTGCTGATTGTTTTGTAGCTGCATTTCGATTGTAGAAATTTGCTTTCCAAAATATTCTCTACTTTCCTGTGCATGCTGTAGTTTTTGATCAATCCGTGCAATCTCAGCATTGATTGAATATAATTCACCTTGCATCTGATGCTGCCGATCGCTCAACGCGTATTGTTCGGCACGCATTGCTTCAAGTTGTTTGTCGATTTCGTGCAAGTTGGTTATTTCATTTGTCAACTCCAGTTCCAGTTGTTGAATTGCTTCCTCAGCATGGATACGCTTTGTGATTGCCTCCTGTTTTTGGATTAACCACAAAATATTACAGGCGGTATTTAATTGCTTTTGCAAGTCACTAAATTTTCTAGCGATATTTGCCTGCTCTTCCAAGTGCTGTAACTGCCTTCCTAACTCCTGAAGAATGTCTTCCACGCGCATGAGATTCCCGCGTGTATCAGTCAAACGTAGTTCGGTTTCATGTCGCCGATCACGATATTTGGAAATACCTGCTGCTTCTTCAAGAAATACGCGTAACTCCATAGGCTTAGCATCGATGATCCGAGAAATCATTCCCTGTTCGATGATCGCATAACCGCGACCACTAACTCCTGTACCGAGAAAAATATCGGTAATATCTCGACGACGCACATGAGTATTATTGATATAGTAGGCTGACTCGCTATCACGCTGAATGACGCGTTTAATAGATATTTCACTATATGCTGCCCATTGGCCGGCTACCTTCCCGAGTTTATTGTCAAAAATGAGTTCTACGCTGGCACGTCCAACAGGTTTACGGTTGATCGAGCCACTAAAGATCACATCCTGTATTGATTCTCCGCGCAGAGCTGTTGCTCTGGATTCACCTAAAACCCAGCGAACAGCATCAATGACGTTTGATTTTCCACATCCATTTGGCCCAACAATTCCTACCAGATTACCAGGAATAGGAATGATGGTTGGATCTACAAAGGATTTGAAGCCAGCGAGTTTAATTTGGGATAGACGCAATTTAGTAGCAAATAAAATTGGTATAATTTACCGGAAGAATAACTTCAAGAGCTATTTTAACTGATTTAGCCTTAACCAAACGAGTTGAAGAGACACGCATGGCAAGTAAACCCTCAAAAAAACTGGAAACTTTCGACAATCCATTTCCTGCAAGGGATTATCGGATTCATATGGAAATACCGGAATTTACCTGTTTATGCCCTAAAACTGGACAACCTGATTTCGCAAGACTGATTTTGGATTATATTCCCGACAGAAAATGTGTCGAACTAAAAAGCCTCAAGCTCTATATTTGGTCCTACCGTAATGAAGGGGTTTTCCATGAAGCAGTCACCAATCAAATTCTCGATGACTTAGTGGCTGCTGTAAAACCGAGATATATGCATCTTACTGCCAAATTTTATGTGCGTGGTGGAATTTTTACCAATATCACTGTGGAACATCGCAAAAAAGACTGGAAGCCTGCATCCGCGCTTTTCCTTGAAACATTGGATGAACAATCTAATACACGTGGTTAATCGAATATAATATATGATTGCTAAATCGACAGGGTAGGCTGCTGTTATGGATGATTTCAGAGAAGAACGTGATGCGATGGGCACTATTCAGGTTTCCGCCCATGTGTTGTGGGGTGCACAGACGCAACGTTCTTTACAAAATTTCAAAATTTCCAGCGAAAAAATACCTCCTGCGCTGATTCACGCGTTAGCATTGGTAAAACGTGCAGCAGCGCGCGTGAATTGTGAATTGGGTTTGCTTGATCAGACTGTTGCCAATGCAATTATTGACGCTGCTGATGAGGTGATAGCAGGTCAACATGCAACAGAATTTCCTTTGGCCGTATGGCAAACAGGCTCCGGCACGCAGACCAATATGAATATAAATGAGGTACTAGCAAATAGAGCCTCTGAATTACTGGGAGGAGGGCGCGGCAGCAGACGGAAAGTTCATCCCAATGACGATGTGAATAAAGCACAATCTTCCAATGATGTATTTCCGACAGCAATGCATGTGGCATCAGTTCAGGTAATTTGTAATCAATTGGTGCCTGCAATTCAATCATTGCGTCAAACATTATCTTGTAAATCTAAAGAATTTGCCCATATTGTCAAAATAGGTAGAACTCACTTGCAAGATGCAACTCCATTGACTTTAGGGCAGGAATTCTCTGGTTATGTCTCGCAGCTAGATCATGGGTTAACTCATATTGAGGCATCATTACCTCATCTATATGAATTAGCTTTGGGTGGAACAGCTGTAGGAACTGGCTTGAATACACATCCTGAATTTGCAGAACGTGTAGCAACTGAAATTACAAAGTTAACCAAGTTCCCTTTCGTAACTGCTCCAAACAAATTTGAAGCACTCGCTGCTAATGATGCACTGGTACATGCGCATGGTGCATTAAAAACGCTGGCAGTATCTTTAATGAAAATCGCCAATGATATTCGCTGGCTTGCTTCCGGTCCCCGCTGCGGAATTGGTGAAATCAAAATTCCGGAGAATGAACCAGGTAGCTCAATCATGCCCGGCAAAGTTAATCCCACTCAATCAGAAGCGATGACCATGCTGTGCTGTCAGGTGATGGGTAATGACGTAGCTATTAACATAGGTGGAGCGATGGGTAATTTTGAGCTTAACGTAATGAAACCATTAATCATTCATAATTTCTTGCAGAGTGCAAGATTGCTTGCAGATGGAATAATGAGTTTCAACGACCATTGCGTAATAGGCATTACGGCTAATATTGAACGTATCAGTATGCTAGTGCAGCATTCCTTAATGCTTGTGACTGCTCTAAATCCCTACATTGGCTACGACAAAGCTGCAGAAATTGCTAAAAAAGCATATCGCGAAGAAACATCACTCAAAGAAGCAGCGCTCTCTTTGGGTTATGTCACTACGGAAGAGTTTGATATATGGGTTAATCCTGAAGAGATGGTAGGAAAAATTAAATAGCATATTTGGTATCATGAACCCAATATTGACCAGTATATCTTTGCTCATCGCGAGTAATGTCTTTATGACTTTTGCCTGGTATGCACACCTGAAGGAATTAAATTCTGCACCTTGGTTTATTGCAGCTCTAGTGAGCTGGTTAATAGCTTTTCTGGAATATATGTTCCAGGTTCCCGCAAATAGAATTGGATATACAGTACTTAGCGTGGGACAACTTAAGATCATTCAGGAAATTGTAACATTAAGTATTTTTGTACCTTTTGCTGCTTTCTATTTAAAAGAACCGCTAAGACTGGATTATCTGTGGGCGGGTCTATGCATGATAGGAGCCGTTTATTTTATATTCAGAGATAAAATCTCTTAACTCCACCATTACCCAAATGCCATATCATCTGGGAGATTCTTCCGGAAATTGCGTACCTTGAATTCAGTCGACCAGAACATAATAATTGGTTTCATGCAGCGCCATAATTTTCAGTTTGAAGAATTCGACATTCTAATAGGCCGTTGAGAAACTCGGTACTTTCAGTCTGAAATTCTGTTTTTAAAAGGCCGCAAGTATGCAAGTATTTTTGCGGTTTTTTTGAAGCTTGAATTTTAAAGTGACTCATTTTTTTGATATGTGTTGTCAAATATGGAGTCCATATGATTAAGTAGCGAGTAGATTTGCATAGCTTACTGGCTTATAGGGTTTGCGCTTGTACCTACGCCTAGCCATCAGCAATCCTCCTTTTTGACGAACAGAAAAGCCGTTTTTGCGTGTAGAAATCGGTTTTTGCCTTGCGGCTTAGACTTTTTGCGGCACAGGAGCATGACACGCTGCTCCAAATTCCTCCAAAATTCTGCACCAGAATTTCTCCGTCATTTCCTAGTGTAAGTCGTTGTATTTTAACAGATTTTTTATCAATTGACTTTAAAAATTGACTTCGACTTTTCGCATGGTTTACCAAAGGCATCTTGAAGGGGTCTGATTCGGGTTTCCCTGGGAAACAATCAGCGGGATTTTTACGCTTTCCCCCAGGTCGGAATAAATATGGAATTGCGTATAATGTATATTATGTTAAATAGAAGAATAAGAGAGCGACGAAAACGACATAGAAGGGAATCAGATTTTTTAGCTGATTTGCTCTATAAGCTTCTAAGCGTTTTTCAGCCAAAGAGTTTCGCAAGTTAGATAAATGCCTACATAGCAATCTAATTTCCTCTTTATCAACGCCTGAATCATCAGGCGTTTTTTTTCTTTGGAGACAAGGCGGTAATATTTGCGCTGAGTCGCAACGTTACGAGTCGAACGAATAAACCAGTAGTAATTATAAAGTTTGGAAAACATTCAAAGAAAATACGCGCTCGAACATCAAGGAAATTAGCAATAGCTAGCTATTAGGGAAAATAACTAACGCTCTAGTGAAACATCTGGCACGAATCTACAAGATAGCATCCACTAATGATATCAAGAACGAAAAGCGCGACGCTTTAATGTACTACGGCTATTTTCAGGGAAATCACTAAGTCGAATTTTTTGAGAGAGATTCAAAGAGTCTATTACTTTGTTCTGAATAGCTGGAATTTGATAGCTAGCTCTAGCATCAAAGCGAATAAGCGGTAAACCTGCACTTTTACAAACACCTTCAACAAAGGAATCACGAGCAATAGTTTCTGGCAAAGTATGACTACTATCATCAAGTTCAATAGCTGCCAAAACCGATAACGTATCTTTATCACAAAGCACAAAATCGAAATGCTTCTTAGAAATTTTATTAAAAGCAATACGCCAATCGCTCTTAACTAAAGTTTTCTTAGGAAGAAGTATGTCAGAGATACGAACCTTCCCAAAAACCAAATATTGACCAGAAACAGCCTGTGTCAGAACGCCATAAAAAGACCTCTCAGCCGGCGTAAATAACGGCCCACGAAGAACATAGCCAGGATTACTGGCACTTTTAAGAATAAACCGAAGTAAAAAGACCAAAAGAAAAAAAGAAAATACAGCAACAAAAATAGGTGAAGAATATAAACTTTCCAAAGCAGCAGCTATATCATTCAAAAAAGCAGTCTGTACGTACATAATGAATACACTCTTTTTACAAGTAAACCATTATTCTAACGTCAAGTAGGTACTACGCTTTAGGGTTATATAAAGGGCTGTGGGGTTGGAAACGGTGCGATGCTTCCAGCATCGCGGTTTGACCCGCGACGAAAAAAGGGCTCCTCCCTCCCACCTTACCCGCTTCGCGGGCAAGGAATCCGTCAGGGTACCCTCCCTTATTTTCTGCTAGTCTCCTCATCACATCTCCTTTAAAGTGTCAGTAGATCGAGGCCAGCCATGATCCACGGCCTTCCTGCACACATCTGGCGGCATAGCAAGCAGTTCACCAGAATGTCCGTAGCACGCACAACGCGATTTCGAAGAAAGACAACATTACGAAGACTCTGCTGTCGTTGTCTATGCCCATTTCTGCCCGTTATAGAATATGAATATCGCTAGTCTATCGATACAGCGCTGGAGTATTTGTAAAGGTTGATACATCGAAAGTTTCTGAGTCGGAAACATTGATCGATCTAAAACTTTCATTTGAGCGAACTGTGGACGTTGCATATCCGAATATTGTGCGCATACGGTATGAGCTTGTCCAAAGTCAAGAGGCAAACCTATAACAGGATATTAGCTATATTTTAACTAATACTAAACATGGGCAGGGTTATTATGAACAGTTTGGGATTGATGAATTCGTAGGGATTGAAGTTTTGGGAGCAATTGCAAAGCTTATCAAATTTAATAAAGAAGATTTTTTAGAAGTCATGCAATCTGTTGAGACAAAAATGCAAAATGATATCTATAGAAATTTATCACCAGCTGAAAGTGTATTAGTGCATGAAGAATTTGTCTTGGTAGCTGTTTCTAAGCTATTGAATAAAAAAATACAAAATAGTGAATTTTTGACTTCCACTGAGGTAGACTACTCAATACTTTGCGACATTCTTGAAAGTATTGAATTAAGCCAACAGAAAAATAATTTCAAGATATCACCATATAAGAAATCACGAGTTGCTGTGATGCTTTATCGCTCATTTAAAGCGAGTGGAAAAATCGATCACAAATTGATAGAAGACACTGTTTCTATATCAGCTGAGCCGCTGAGTGATTCTAGAAATGATATTTGACTATTATTTTTAGCACTAAGCAATCTCTCTACTATTTTTCTTTCAATATGGTTAAAAATTAAATTTAATTCTAAGAGCCATTTTTTATCAAAAAAATATCATTTTTGCCGCATTTTTGTTTCATTTTATCTGTCCTTTTGCTCATTTTTTACCAAAAAGTTTCAAACCTAAATTCCTATCTCTTTCTTGCTCTAATC
>CAZKPL010000033.1:0-23790 GCA_964554625.1 uncultured Nitrosomonas sp.
CCGCAAGCAGTGGTGGATGATGCGCTCGCACGTCTCTGCGATAAACGCCAGGCGATGTCAGCTATTGCTGCCAACCGCGAAGTAGACGTGCTGATCCGGGATGGCATTCCCGTCGAGTATGAAAACGCGCGAGGTCAGAAAGAGCAGGCGCGATTACGGGTAATTGATTTCAACGATCCGGCGGAAAACCAGTTTCTCGCAGTGTCGCAGCTATGGATCAAGGGCGAGCGCTATTACCGGCGGCCGGATATTTTGCTGTACATCAACGGCCTGCCGCTGGTGTTCATCGAACTCAAGAATTCCAACATTAAGCTGCGAACCGCATTCGATGACAACCTGGCGCAGTACAAGCAGGACATCCCGCAGTTGTTCCTGACCAACGCGTTTTGCATGCTGTCCAATGCGATCGAAACCAAGGTGGGCAGCCTCACCGCCGGCTGGGAGCATTTCTTCAATTGGCTGCGCGTGGCAGATGAAAAGGAAAAGATCGACCGGAAAAGCGTCCGTGAGCAGGGCACCAGTCTGGAACGGGCGGTGGCGGGGCTGTGTGACCCGCTGCGGCTGCTCGATTACCTCGAAAATTTCGTGATCTATCACAAGGAAACGCACAAGATCATCGCGCAGAATCACCAGTTCCTCGGCGTGAATAACGCCTATCACGTCTTTCTGGAACGTGAGCACAAGCAGGGTAAGCTGGGCGTGTTCTGGCATACGCAGGGTTCGGGCAAGAGCTTTTCCATGATCTTCTACGCGCGCAAGATCTTCCGCAAGCTCACCGGCAATTTTACCTTCGTGGTAATCACCGATCGCGAGGATCTGGATGGACAGATTTACCGCAATTTTCTCAACACTGACACCGTCAAGAAACATGAAGCCGCACAACCCAAAAACAGCGAGGAGATGCGCAAATTCCTCGGTCAGAACAAACGCATTGTGTTCACCCTTATCCACAAATTCCGCTACGACAAAGGCAAGGACTATCCATTGCTATCCGAGCGCAACGATATCATCGTGATCGTGGATGAAGCGCACCGCACTCAATACAAATCGCTGGCCGAAAACATGCGTAAGGGGTTACCCAACGCGCAATACCTCGCGTTTACCGGCACACCGCTACTGGGGCGCGAGCGCAAGACCAACGCCTGGTTCGGTGATTATGTTTCTGAGTATAACTTTCAGCAATCGATGGAGGACGGTGCCACGGTGCCGCTCTATTATGAGAAACGCGTACCGGAAGTGCTGATTCAGAACGAGAGCTTAAGCGACGAATTCTATGAAATTTTAGAAGACGAGAACCTGGACGAAGCGCAGCAGGCCAAACTCGAAAAACGATTCGCACAGGAAATCGAAGTCATCAAGCGCGACGACCGGCTGGAAACCATTGCTAAGGATATCGTCTATCACTTCCCACGCCGTGGTTATCTCGGCAAGGGCATCGTTGTTTGTGTGGATAAATTCACCGCGGTGAAGCTATACGACAAGGTGCAGAACCAGTGGAAGGCAGCTTTGAAAGAGTTGGTCGGACAAAGCAGTCAATCCAGAAACGAGATCGAGAAGGCCAGGCTGAAGCATGTGGTTGGATACATGCGTTCCGTGCAAATGGCGGTGATCGTGAGTGAAGAAGCCGGTGAAGAGGAGAAATTCAGCAAACAGGGACTGGATATCAAACCGCACCGCGAGCGCATGAACCGACTGGATGCGCATGGCCATGATATCGAATACAACTTCAAGGACCCGGCGCATCCGTTGCAACTGGTATTCGTCTGCGCCATGTGGCTGACCGGCTTCGACGCGCCGACTGTCTCGACGCTGTACCTCGACAAGCCGATGAAAGATCATACCTTGATGCAGACCATTGCGCGCGCCAATCGCGTGACGTCTTACCAGATCAACGGCATCACCAAAACCAATGGTGAAATCGTCGATTATTACAATGTCTTTCGCAACATGAAAAAGGCGCTGCGCGATTATGCGCTAGGGCAGGAAGGACTAGATGAGCCGCCGGTCAAGGAAAAAACTGAGTTGTTCCGATTGCTCGAAGATTCGATTCAGCAGGGCATGGTATTCTGCCAGGAGAAAGGTGTGCCGCTGGCTGAAGTGCTGCAATCAGACGATACCTTCAAGAAAGTCGGCAAGTTTAACCAGTTTGCCGATACCCTGCTGGGGAATGATGAATGGCGCAAAGTTTTCAACGTTTACGAGAATACCATCACCGCCTTGTATGAAGCGTGTAAACCGGAGATCCTCGGTAAGGACGTGGTGCGATCCGTTGCCGTGTTTCAATATCTGCGCGGGGTGATCGACAGCATTATCGGGCGGAAAGATATCGATGCCGTGAGTCTGCGTATCGGGCAACTGTTGGATATCAGCGTGGTGGTAGATTCCTCTAAAACGCAAGGTATTCAGCAGAAAGATCCTCGTTATCTACCGATCAGGCAAGGCAAAAGCTGGGATCTCAGCAAGGTTGATTTTGAAAAATTACGAGATGACTTCCAGAAAACACCTTATAAGAATATTGAAATTGCTGACTTGCGTGCCTTCATTCAGAACAAATTGGATCAGATGTTGCAGGAGAATCGTAGCCGCACCAATTTCGCGCAACGGTTGCAGCAGATCATTGACACCTATAACGCGGGAGGCTCTTCGAATGAGCATTACTTCGATGAGCTGATGAAATTCACGCAGGAGATGAGGGAGGAAGACGAGCGGTTCATCCGCGAGGGATTGACGAAAGACGAGTTGGAGCTGTTCGATTTGCTCAAGAAAGATAAAATGACACAGGAGGAAACCAAGAAGGTCAAACTCGCAGCCAAATCACTGCTGCATCGTCTGCTCAATGAATCTCCAAAAGTATTGGTGCAGGACTGGTATCGGGATTCACAAAGCAGAAAGGTCGTGCGCGCGACGGTGGAGCAAGTGCTCGACCAGAATCTGCCTGACAGTTTCGATCGAATTACCTTCAAAGAGAAATGCGATAACGTGTTCGAGATGATGCTTGACTATGCAAGCCAGGGACGTAAATGGGCAGCTTGATGATAGAGAGGCGCTATTACCACGACATGGGGTATTGAGGATTGATTCCATGATAAAATCAGCGCTGAGTAGGCTCATCTGATGCTTGCTGGTTCCAATACTATTACTGGGTCTCATTGTATAAAAATGCTGCTGATGATCGACAATTACGATTCTTTCACCTATAACCTGGTGCAATATTTTGGTGAGTTGGGTGAGGATGTCGAGGTTTTTCGTAATGATGAAATAACGCTGGAGCACATTAAGCAACTTCATCCTGACAGGATTGTCATTTCACCGGGCCCATGCACGCCCAATGAAGCGGGGATTTCCTTACCACTGCTTAGAGATTATGGCGGGCAGGTTCCCACGCTGGGAGTATGCCTGGGTCACCAGAGCATCGGGCAGGCGTTCGGAGGCCGGATTATTCACGCTAAGCAACTCATGCATGGCAAGACTTCTCCAATTTTTCATCATGATGCCGGGGTGTTTCAGGGTTTGCCCAACCCTTTTATTGCAACGCGTTATCATTCTCTGGTGATTGAGCGTGAAAGCTTGCCGGATTGTCTGGAGATTACTGCCTGGGTGGAAGATGGTGAAATCATGGGGGTGCGCCATAAAACCCTGCCAATCGAGGGGGTGCAGTTTCACCCGGAATCAATCCTGAGCGAGCATGGTCACCAATTACTCAAAAATTTTCTGGTTGGCAGGTAACGGCCAGATATCCAATCCTTTTATCAAGCAATTTAATCAGTGAATCCGCAAGAGATATTGATTCGCCTGATCGAGCATCGGGAAATTCCGTACGATGACATGCTGACCTTGATGCGGCAAATCATGTCTGGCGAACTGACGCCAGTGATGATCGCTGCCATTATCACTGGTTTGCGCGTGAAAAAAGAAACTATCGATGAGATTGCTGCCGCAGCGCAGGTGATGCGCGAATTCGCCAGCCGGGTGGATGTATCTGACTTGACCCATTTAGTCGATACCTGTGGAACGGGTGGCGATACTTCCCATACCTTCAATGTATCGACTGCATCCGCCTTTGTTGCTGCTGCAGCCGGCGCGCAGGTGGCCAAACATGGCGGGCGTTCGGTTTCCAGCAAGTCGGGCAGTGCGGATGTGCTCGAAGCGGTGGGGATCAACTTGAATCAAACACCTCAGCAAATTGCAAAATCGATCGATCAAATCGGCGTCGGCTTCATGTTTGCGCCGAATTTTCATAATGCGATGAAACATGCTGCTCCGGTTCGCCGTGAATTGGGGGTGCGCACATTATTCAATATCTTGGGGCCGCTTACCAACCCTGCCGGTGCCAGGAATCAGCTGCTGGGAGTATTTGACGCCCGGCTGGTCAGTATCATTACCCGCGTGTTACAGCGCCTCGGCAGTCGTCATGTCATGGTTGTCCACGGCTATGATGGCCTGGATGAAATCACCATTACCGGGGAGACGAGAGTGGGCGAGCTTAAGCAGGGGGAAGTTTATGAATATACGATCCAGCCAGAGGATTTTGGCATTGCCAGTGCGCCAATTGAAACCATTAAAGTTTCCGATCTCACTCACGCCAAAGAAATATTGCTGTCCGTGCTGGACAATCAGGCCGGACCCGCCAGAGATATTGTTCTGCTGAACGCAGGCGCTGCTATTTATGTGGCAGGAATCACCGTATCGCTTGTTGAAGGCGTTGAGAAAGCACGCAGCATTCTCGCCAGTGGCGCGGCAATGAGAAAAATGCAGGAGTTAATCGCATTTTCCAATCATGAAAGTCATTAGGATTTAAGCATGTCCGATATTCTCAATAAAATTCTTACCGTCAAGGCTCAGGAGGTGGTGGCCGCCCGAGCATTGAAACCATTGGTGGTGATGGAGGCAGAAGCGCAGGCAGCGAGTGCACCACGCGATTTTGTTGGCGCCATCCGTAGCAAAATTGATCAGGGCTTGCCTGCCGTGATCGCTGAAATAAAGCAGGCGAGCCCAAGCAAGGGGTTGTTGCGTGGACAGATAAAATCATCGACGGTACCTTCTGACTTGACCATGGGGAATACGCTCGATGCAGTGATCGAAGGCTTTGATCCGGCCGAGATTGCGGCAAGCTATGCCAGACAGGGTGCAGCTTGCCTTTCCATTCTGACCGACAGGCAGTTTTTTATGGGGAGTGCGGATTATTTAAAACAGGCACGCGCTGCCTGTGAGTTACCGGTATTGCGCAAAGATTTCATCCTGGATGATTATCAGGTATTCGAGGCCCGCGCCATGGGTGCCGATTGTATCCTGTTGATCGTCTCTGCTTTCCTGCTGTTTCCTTACCCCGATGAGAAGCGTGCAGTCGATCCCCTTACCCGAATGCGGCAACTTGAATCGCTGGCACATACGCTCGGTATGGCGGTACTGGTTGAAGTGCATGATGCAGATGAACTTGATCTCGCCTTGCAGCTGACCACCCCTTTGATCGGTATTAACAATCGGAACTTACGTACTTTCGAGACGCGTCTGGATACCACTTTACAATTGATCGAGCGTATTCCAGCGGAGAAGATCATCGTTACCGAGAGTGGTATCAAGACTCCCGATGATGTCGCTCTGATGCGTGCGCAGCAAGTGCATACTTTCCTGGTAGGGGAAGCATTCATGCGCGCTGATGATCCCGGAATAGAGTTGAAGCGCTTGTTCTTCTAACATATTTTACCTTTCCACCGGGCTTTCTGGCAGGAAGTAATTTTCAATTTGTTAAATTTTGTCATACAAACGACACAAGAATGTCATGTATGTCATAAATCTGTAATATAGCTCCTCTATATTCTGCCCCAATTGCTGACAATTATTTGGGACAGAATATGAAATTAATCAAACAGGCTTTTACCTTTTCACTTGCATTGGGTGCAGGGGTGACTTCAAGCGCGATGGCGCTGGAACTCTACGTTGACACTAAAACCAAGCAGATTTATGCCGAGCCTGGACCGGGCCGGACGCGCTTGGGTTCATTTGAGCGTGTTGAAGATAAGCAAACGAGCATTCCAGCAGGGGTGCCTGAACCTGCTGCACAAGCAGCGCCTGCTAGTTCTGCTGAGATAACTGCAATTCGTGAAGAACTGGAGCAAAAAACCAATGCGATTACAGCCCTGGAAGAACGTGTCAAGGATACCGAGAAAGTTAAAGCAAAGTATGGGCCCGGACTGCATTTTGAATCTGCCGATGGGAACTTTACTGCAGGTATCGATGGCCGTGTTCAGGTCGATTCGCAATACAATATTACCAATGACGTCTTGCCTGCTACCGGTAATTCGACACCCAATGAATTAAATAGCGGAGCGAATATCCGCCGTGCCCGTTTAGGGGTTGAGGGGACGGTTTACAAGGACTGGTTTTACAAGTTTGAGTATGATTTCAGTCGTGGTAACGGTTCAGTCACTTCGGGGATTACCGATGCTTTCCTGCGATGGACTTATCCCGGCAGTCCCTTCTCGATCAAGGTGGGTTCATTCAAAGAGCCGTTCAGCCTGGAGGAAGCTACCAGTAACCGCTTTCTTACCTTCATAGAGCGGAATATGATCGTCAATACCTTTGTTGATAACCCTAATACCTATAAAACCGGTATCGGGGCTAACTGGGCAGAAGAGCGCTATCAAGTCGGACTTGCCTTCCAGACCGAACCGGTAGGTAGTTGGTCATCAGCAGCTACTTCTGTGAATCCCAATGGTAATAACAGCCGTAATAATGGGTCAGGCGATACCAGTTGGGAGGTGATAGGCAGGATCTCGTTTCTGCCTTGGAAGGAGAGTGATAGCAAGTTCTTGCATATAGGTGGGTCTGGAGGTCATACGGTCGTGAATAGCCAATTTCAAGGAGACGGCGATTTCAATAATGGCGGTATGTCATTTGCCGCTTTTCCTGGAGCAAACGTAGATCGTACCAACGTCTTGAATACCAGTAATTTGACCAGAGGAGTAAAAGGTGCTCCGGGCTCACGCATCATCGATAACTACAATCGTTTTGGCGCTGAAATGGCTTTAGTATATGGTCCTTTTTCCTTGCAGGGTGAATATATCCAGACGGATGTCCATGGTACAGGCTATAGCGGTGAATCGTTATTTGGCTATTATGGCTATGCAAGCTATTTCCTGACTGGCGAGTCACGGTCTTACCGTAAGGAAACGGGAGCTTGGGGGCGGATTAAACCAAACCGTAATTTTGATATGAAAGGCGGTTGGGGGGCATGGGAAATCGCTGCGGGCTATGATTACATCAACTTAAATGATGGTAACGTGAGGGGAGGGAAGGCCGATACCATAAAATTCGGTTTGAACTGGTACCCTTATCCAAACATACGTTTAATGAGTAACTATATTCATGTGCTCAATATAAATACAGCCGGAGTTGCGGATGCACGCAGTGCCGGGTTCAATAATGCCAATCTGGATATCTTTGAGACACGCGTGCAATTTGATTTTTAGTTTATCTAATGAAAGGCTTTTGCATGGCTGATTTCTGCGAGTATGGAACAAGTCATGCGGAGCAAGACCATTAATAAACATCCAGTGTCAAATGTTGAAATAGGGTAATGTGCCTTGACTGGATGTTGTATGACACGGTATAACAGATTAAACTGAATCTCATAAAGATCTGTTAGCGTTGTCGGTTTTTCAAAAACAACATGGTCTCTCATTCACGCTATGGAAACAAAACTTCAAGGAAAGCGGCCCAAGCATCTAAACCTTTTTAAGATTAAGCAACCATTGCCAGCGCAGATTTCCATCCTGCATCGTATAAGCGGTGTGTTATTATTTTTTCCAGGCATTCCACTATTACTTTACGGTTTGCATATGCTATTAGGATCGCCAGAAGATTTTGCCAGGGTCCAATTGATACTGGATGATCCATTTGTGAAATATGCGCTGTTACTGTCAATATGGTTCTTTATGCACCATTTCTGTGCAGGCATCCGGTATCTGGCCCTGGATTTACATTATGGTATTTCCCTGGAGCAAGCACGCCTGAGTAGTAAAATTGTATTGATTATGGGTTTTGTCTTAACAGCGCTCGCTGGGGTTTTGTTATGGTAAAGGATATAAATCGTGTGATAACAGGCGCCCATTATGGCTTGCGGGATTGGCTAATTCAGCGCATTACCGCTTTATTGATGGTAGTCTATGTATTGCTATGGGCGATCTTGTCCGTTTTCTTACAGATTTCTGATTATGTTGTATTGAAATCGTTATTTGCCAATCAATGGATGAGAATCGCTTCTTTTTTGTTTTTTATAAGCCTTTGCTGGCATGCCTGGGTGGGTGTGCGTAATGTATTGATGGATTATATTCATACCACCAGCACTCGTTTGACGATACACATAATTACCATCATTTCATTATTTTTCTATCTCATCTGGTTTGCTGAAATTTTGTGGGATTAATAACGTGACCATCACTAAACGGAAATTTGATGTAGTTATTGTTGGTGCGGGCGGAGCAGGCATGCGCGCTGCATTGCAATTATCAGAAGCCGGTCTAAAAGTAGCCGTGTTGTCTAAGGTTTTCCCGACGCGTTCACATACCGTTGCTGCACAAGGCGGTATTGCTGCCTCTCTGGGGAATGTTACCGAGGATAATTGGCATTGGCATATGTATGACACCGTAAAAGGATCCGATTATCTGGGTGATCAAGATGCGATTGAATTCATGTGCCGCCAGGCTCCCGAAGTTGTTTACGAGCTCGAACATTATGGCATGCCATTTGATCGGCTGGAGAATGGCAAAATTTACCAACGACCTTTCGGTGGGCATTCGCAGAATTTTGGGGACGCATTGGCAACGCGATCCTGTGCAGTGGCTGATCGCACTGGCCATGCCATGTTGCATACACTTTATCAGCGTAATGTGAATGTCAATACACAGTTTTTTGTAGAGTGGATAGCATTAGACCTGATTCGTGATCAGCAAGGCGATGTGCTGGGTGTAACAGCACTGGAAATGGAAACTGGCGAGATGATGATTCTTCAAGCCAGGGCGACATTATTTGCCACGGGTGGAGCGGGGCGTATTTTTCAGGCAAGTACCAATGCGTTTATTAATACCGGCGATGGCTTGGGTATGGCTGCGCGTGCCGGTATTCCGCTGCAAGATATGGAATTCTGGCAATTTCATCCTACTGGTGTGCATGGTGTGGGGGTCCTGATCAGTGAAGCCGTACGCGGGGAAGGCGGTTATTTGCTCAATAACGCTGGAGAGCGCTTCATGGAACGTTACGCACCTCATGCAAAAGATCTGGCCAGCCGTGATGTGGTATCGCGTGCGTTGACTACTGAAATAAAGGAAGGTCGGGGCTGCGGCCCAAACGCTGATTACCTTTTATTGAAGCTCGATCATCTTGGCGCCGAGGTGATCAAATCACGCTTACCCGGAATACGTGAGATTGCCATCAAGTTCGCCCATGTGGATCCCATCGAGCAACCCATTCCTGTTATACCGACTGCTCATTATATGATGGGTGGAATTCCTACTAATCTCCACGGCCAGGTGGTCGCGCCCTATAAAACAGGGCCCGAAGAAGTTGTACCAGGCTTTTATGCAGTGGGCGAGTGTGCCTGCGTTTCTGTACACGGGGCAAATCGCCTGGGGACTAATTCATTGCTGGACATTGTCGTTTTTGGCCGTTCTGCAGGTAATCAAATTATTGAAGATTTAAAGCACAATCCTCACCATAGACGACTACCTGATGATGTTGCTGATAAATCGCTTGCGAGATTGGCGCGTCTGAGTAGTCAGAAAGATGGCGAAAATGTCGCGCAAATAGGTGAGCTACTGGGAAAAACCATGCAGACATACTGCGGTGTATTTCGCTTTGCTGACATGTTGAAGCAGGGGGTGGCAAAAATCAGTGAAGTGGCAGAGCGCGTTGCACAAACGGAAATCAAAGATAAAAGCAAAGTATTCAATACTGCCCGCGTTGAAGCATTAGAGCTGGATAATCTGATTGAGGTCGCAGTGGCGACAATGGTATCTGCTGAGGCTCGATGCGAAAGTCGTGGTGCGCATGCTCGTGATGATTTTCCCGAACGAAACGATGATAAATGGCTTAAGCACACTTTGTTTTTCAGAGAAGATAGACGTATTGACTACAAGCCAGTCCGGTTAAAGCCTTTGACGGTAGAGTCGTTTCCACCCAAGGCAAGAACTTACTAGGAATGTGATCTGATAAACTGGTAGTAGGTGGCCTGCGGATTAGTGATCTAGTTGGTGCGATGCTGAGAAGTACATCTTATTGTTTTTTCCTTTGCGAACTATTTTCTTCATTGTTCTCCATGATTTGAAAGAAAACCTCATCTTTCTGAATCATCCCTAATTCATTTCGGGCAAGTTCCTCAATGGCGTCGAGCCCTTTTTTGAGATTACTGACTTCTGCTTCCAGGATGGTATTTCTATCTTGCAATTTTTGATTGGTCTGGCGCTGAGCAGTAACTTGCTGGTCTATTTCAAATACATTCAGCCAGCTTCCTTTACCATACCACAAGGGATATTGCGCCAGAGCAATCAATATAACAAGCGTGAAAGCCAGTTTTTTCATTACCTTAATTGATAGTAAGCTCTCCGCCCTGGATATTTGGCCATATCGCCAAGATCTTCTTCAATGCGCAGCAGTTGATTATATTTTGACAAACGATCAGAACGGGAAAGTGAGCCCGTTTTAATTTGGAGTGCATTTGTTGCAACTGCAATATCAGCAATGGTTGTATCTTCTGTTTCTCCTGACCGGTGCGATATTACGGCAGTATAGCCGGCACATTTAGCTGTTTCGATAGCAGACAGGGTTTCGGTAAGCGTACCGATCTGATTGACTTTAATCAAGATCGAATTGGCAATACCTCGTGCAATCCCTTCTTTCAGAATTTTTGTATTAGTAACGAATACATCATCCCCAACGAGCTGCACTACTTTCCCTAGCTTATTGGTCAGTAGCTCCCAGCCATCCCAGTCATGCTCACTCATGCCATCCTCAATGCTGATAATAGGGTATTTATCTACCCAACTGGCAAGATAATCGGCAAATTGGGATGAGGTGAAACTGAGCCCTTCCGAATCTAAATGATATTTTCCGTCTTTGTAAAACTCTGAACTTGCGCAGTCTACACCAATTGCAACATCAGAACCTGGCAGATAACCCGTCTGATCAATAGCTTGGACGATAAGCTTGAGCGCTTCTTCATTATTCATGAGATTGGGCGCAAATCCTCCCTCATCACCAACAGTTGTTGGCATATTTTTTTTGTTGATGAGTGTCTTGAGCGTATTAAAAATTTCAGCACCGCAGCGGATTGCCTCGCGGAAGCTTGGCATCCCTAATGGGATAATCATGAATTCCTGCATATTCAGATTATTATTAGCATGGGCGCCACCATTGACCAGATTCATCATGGGTACCGGCAGGGACATTGCTCCAATACCGCCCAGATAGCGGTATAGCGGTAGCCCCGACTCCTCGGCGGCTGCTTTGGCGACTGCCAGGGAGACAGCTAGAATTGAGTTGGCACCTAATCTGGATTTGTTTTCGGTGCCATCCAGATCAATCAGCGTCTGATCAATGAAGGATTGCTCTATCGCATCAAGTCCCATAATGGTTTCTGAGATCTCGATATTAATGTTTTCGACAGCTTTTAATACACCTTTCCCTGAGTAGCGTTGTTTGTCTTCATCCCGTAATTCTACTGCCTCTTTAGTGCCAACAGATGCGCCTGAAGGAACCGATGCGCGTCCTAGTACACCTGACTCAAGCAATACATCTGCTTCAATGGTCGGGTTGCCACGGGAGTCTAAAATTTCACGGGCGATTACATCCACTATTGCACTCATGCTACTTTCCTTGTAGTGATTTAACTTAAATATTATTGTTAAAATTATTTATGTATAGACAAACCAATCAATTTTTGTGATTTGATTGTTTATGAAAGAATGGCTCTTAATAAATTAAGCAATTAAATTCATAAAATGCATAGTAGCGATTCAAATGCTATTTTTTATTTCATCAGTACTGTTTATTCTGAGCTGGAACGATTGTTGGCAAAATCAATGGCAGCTTTAACGTAAGCTTTGAATAAGGGATGTCCCATTCTAGGTGTAGAAGTAAATTCCGGATGAAACTGACAGGCAACAAACCAGGGATGTGCAATTTGTGACAATTCGACCATTTCACATAAGTTTTCTTCTGAAGATAAGCCACTTACTTGTAATCCCGCTTGCTCTAATTTCGGAATAAATTCTGCATTGACTTCATAGCGATGCCGATGACGTTCAACGATTTTATCTGCGCCATAAATTTCTCTCGCCAGCGAATTTTCTTTTAGTACACATTCCTGCCCACCGAGGCGCATGGTTCCTCCTAGATCGGTTTTGGCTGTGCGTTTCTCGATGCGGCCCTCGCGCGTACGCCACTCGGTGATCAACCCTAAAACAGGATAGCGTGTATTGGGATTGAACTCCGTGCTATGCGCATCTGACATTTTAAGCTCATTACGTGCAAATTCAACGACAGCCAACTGCATACCAAGACATATACCCAGATAGGGAATGCGGTTAACACGGGCGTAGTGAATCGCTTTTATTTTTCCTTCAACCCCACGTTTACCAAATCCACCTGGAACTAGAATAGCATCCTTGCCAAGGAGACAATCTGTGCCATTCTTTTCAATATCCTCTGAATCGATATAGCATATATTTATCTTGCTGCAGGTATGAATGCCTGCATGTATCAGTGCTTCTGATAAGGATTTATAAGATTCTGTCAGATCGACATATTTTCCTACTAATGCAATCGTGACCTCGTGTTTAGGGTGTTCCAGGGCATGAACCAGCTTTTTCCAGACTGAAAGATCGGCTGATTTAGCAAGAATATTCAGTTTGTGACAAATGATTTCATCCAGCATTTGTTCATGCAGCAATGCAGGTATTTTGTAAATACTGTCGACATCGATGGCTGAAATAACAGCTTCTTCCTTGACATTGGTGAACATCGCAATTTTGCGTCGTTCCTCTTGTGGAAGCAAACGGTCAGCACGGCAGAGCAGTACATCAGGCTGTATCCCGATTTCCCTCAGCTCTTTTACTGAGTGCTGTGTTGGTTTAGTTTTGAGTTCTCCAGCTGATCCAATATACGGTAATAAGGTCAAATGAATAAAGCAGGTATCTTGGCGCGGGAGCTGCACAGCCATTTGCCTGATTGCTTCCAAGAAAGGCAAGGACTCGATATCGCCAACGGTGCCGCCAATTTCTACAATGGCTACCTGGGCATCATTTACGCCATTATGGATAAAAAGTTTGATTTCATCAGTAATATGGGGAATGACTTGTACTGTACCACCAAGATAATCTCCTCGCCGCTCCTTACGAATTACGCTTTCATAGATTTGACCAGTCGTAAAATTATTACGTTTAGTCATCTTTGTACTGATGAAACGCTCATAATGCCCTAAATCGAGGTCAGTTTCTGCGCCATCATCAGTGACAAAAACCTCTCCATGCTGAAATGGATTCATTGTACCTGGATCGACATTGATATAGGGATCCAGCTTTAGCATGGTTACTTTAATACCACGGGATTCGAGGAGAGCCGCTAATGAAGCTGCGGCAATGCCTTTACCTAAGGAAGAAACTACGCCGCCAGTCACAAAGACATATTTGATCATGGGGGGCAATGTTAACTCAAAAAGGGCATGATGGAAACCCTGATTAAGTTGTCGTTGATAGCCTTGAGGTGACTATTCATGTTTAGCCAAAGTCTCTGCAAAAGTGAGTTGATCGGAAGCATAAAACTCCGAAGTAGTAGTCTGCGATGAAAATCAATATATTGAGTGATTGAATAGTATCGGGTGTGGGATGACGCAGCTTAGGAAGCTTGTAGCGATAACAGCAGTACGCTAATAAATGGCAGGATAAATTTTTTGTGAGTATGTGTCCGCATCCTTCGCATTCATTTCAAATAGCGTAATCAGAAGATTGGTATCGACAATATACGTATTTTAACAAATTAAACTCAAATATCGTTCCTTATTCGAGAGTCGGGTCTGTGACAAAACCAATTTTCGTTAATCCAGCTTTTGCTGCTATGCTCATGATACGCGCTACGTGCTCGTAATGCGTATTTTTATCAGCGCGGATATGCAGCTCAGTATTGGGGGAATTTTCTACTGATTGAATAAAGCGTGGCGCTAGTTGTCCCAGTGTAACTGTCTCACCATTCCAGAAAAAACTGCCATCAGCACGAATGGCGAAATCGATATGTTCTGGTTGGGTCGTATTGGGATTGCTCGATGCTTTTGGTAAATCAATTTTTACTGAATGAGTGAGTAATGGAGCAGTGATGATGAAGATGATTAACAAAACGAGCATAACATCTACGAGGGGTACTACATTGATTTCAGACATCGTTGTCTGCCCCTGATAGCGGTCTGAGCTGCCGAAAGCCATTAGTGCCTCCCTTCAAGCGCTGAGACAGTTGTTGCAGTTGATGTAAACTGAGGATTGTGATTTTCCTCGGTCGATGCTTTGATACTATCTCCGCTTTTGCTGCCAACTGTAACGATTGTAAACAGATCATGCGCGAACGCATCCAGCCGTGCCATCCATATTCTATTCCTTCTGATAAAAGCATTGTAGGCTAATACTGCTGGAATGGCGACGGCCAACCCTAGAGCAGTCATAATTAACGCTTCACCAACTGGCCCAGCAACTTTATCCAATGTTCCCTGCCCAGAAAGGCCAATCTGTATCAGTGCATGGTAAATACCCCAAACAGTACCAAATAATCCGATATAGGGAGCGGCAGAGCCAGCCGATGCGATAATAGTGAGACCATTTTCAATACGTGTTGCTTCTTGATCGATACCGTTGCGCAGCGTGCGCGTTAATAATTCGCTCGTTCCCCCGGTTACGGCGAGTTTTTCTAGGCCGTGCTTCTGTGAGCCGGCCGTAACGTTCACTGCCAATTTTGCAAGATGGGCAAACGCATTGTCAGCAGAAGAACCTTTCATTTCTATTTTCAATTCTTGGAGAGAATCAACCTCCCAGAAATGTTTCAGAAAAGCATTTGCGCGCCGAGTGGCAATAAAATTACTGATACTCTTCGTGATAATCAGATACCAGCTAGCGACGGAAAGGGAAAGCAATAAAATGAGTACACCCATCCCTACATGATCTATCTGAGTCAGAAAATGAGAAAAACCAAGATCTTCCATTACATTAATTTCCTTGGATTACAAAATTAAAAGGTTGCAACGCGATAGCCCGTACGGGTTGGCCATCACGTACTGCAGGTCTGCAACGCCAGCTCTTTACAGCTGCTAGCGCAGCATTATCAAGTCGGGAATAACCGCTGCTATTGATAACCCGAGTATTGCTGATATGGCCTGACTCATCCAGCTCGACTTGTAGCATTAGCTTTCCTTCTTCACCCAATCGGCGTGAAAGAGGAGGATAATCCGGTGTGCTCAGCTCTGGGCAAGATACCGATAATTCAGATGAAAGGGTTACAGGACCAGTTTCCATTTGCTCGGGGCGAGCAGCCGCTAAAGATTTTGTTTCCTGTTTTTGTACCTGCTCAGCCTCATCGTGAATAGGTTCCGGTATTGGAGGAGGGGGCGCTATAAATTCCTCTTTAGGCAGTACGGGCGAGCTGGAAGCTAGTTGGCGGTATTTGGGTTGTGGCGGTGTTTTTCTGACAACTTTTGGTTTTTCCGGAGGAGGAGGTATGTGTTCCGCTTTTAAATCGACTTTGAACGCTTCGGATGCCTCAATTCTAGGTTGTGGCGGCGTGATTAATTCAGCAAACAATGTAACCTGTGGACTCATAGAGGGTAAGCGATGATGCCACATGCCATAAAGCAAGGCAGCATGCACCATGAGAACAAATAATAGGCTGGCAAGAGAGATGAATGAAACGGTCGAATTGCGTTTTGTACGGATCATGCAGTTAACGCCTTCCAAGAGAAGAAATATTGGCTGATCGGGTCGCTTCTTGTTTAGGGATGATAAACTGAGATGGTTAATTAATTTAGTTTATTTAGATTACTTATTGTATCTGCAATAATCTAAAAATTTCAGATTATTAAGTATGAAAATAGTAACGCAAACGATAATAATTATCAATCATTGTTTTGTTAATAGAGAATTTCATTTCTTGTATTCGGGGGAAGCTAAACAATCTGTTTCTGATGTAAAAATGAAATGACCATATAGAGAATATTCTACAATATGCCGCTTTAGAAGACTTTTCTTATTAATCTCGGGAAGGTTACCACAATGTGCGTGACCTAATAATCTTCCATGACGAACTCAATTCCTCGATTCTGGCGGCGCGCATTAAGCATGCTTTATGAATCTCTGTTGTTACTTGCAGTCTGGTTTATTGCCAGTTTTATTTTTCTTTTTGTGTTTCGTGACACCACAGCAGTGTATTTTAAACCACTATTTCAGTTCTATCTGTTGTTTGTTGGAGGAATTTATTTCATCTGGTTCTGGACGCACGGCGGACAAACTTTGGCCATGCAGACCTGGAAACTGCGTGTGGTAACAGTTGATGGAAACAAGCTCGATACTCGCCGGGCTATTACACGTTACCTCTTTGCCGTAATTGGCATTACTTTCTTCGGTTTCGGGATTGTCTGGGCGTTATTTGATCGTAATCGACAATTTCTGCACGATCGGCTTGCCGGAACACGCATTATAAAAGTAGAAAGCTGAAATTGAAGTCGATTTAAATTTTCTCGTATTGCATCCAACGACAAGCCAGGAGTTCCCATGCTGAAAATATCGCTCAATATACAAATCCTGGTGGGTACACTGGCTGGTATCTTGTTGGGTCTGGGGCTTGTCATGTTGGATCAAGATTCCTCTATTTCCCAAAATAGTTTGTATATCGCCAGTTTGATAAGCACTTTATTTATCGATTTATTGAAAATGGTACTTGTTCCATTGGTATTTACCTCCATCGTTGTCGGCGTGGCAAATTTACGCGCGCATCAACAGATAAACCGGGTATGGCTAGCCACCCTCAGTTTTTTTGCATTGACTATGATACTGGCAATTACACTTGGTTTGACAGTGGCCAATGTATTCCGGCCTGGAGAAGGACTGCAGATTACGATGTTTCAGGATGCCATGCAAGGCTTTGAGATCAAGCAAATGTCATTGCGCGATTTTTTCGCTCATTTCCTGCATTCGCTATTCATGAATCCGTTAGCGGCACTTGCTGAGGGTCACATCCTTGCTATCGTAATTTTTGCATTGCTGCTAGGGATTGCCATGGTAGTGGGTGGGGAGCGTTATCACAATATTTTCATTCTGATGAAGGAATTTTTAGAATTGATACTGATGCTGGTAGGGTGGATCATGCGCCTTGCCCCACTAGGTATTATGGCATTGCTACTGCAATTGATCGTTGCTCAGGACGTGACGCTGCTTACTACACTGATTAAATTTATTGTGATTGTTATCGGTGCAACTTTATTTCATGGCTTAGTCATCCTGCCTCTTGCACTCTATCTAACGACTGGAATGACACCTCTCAGGTTCTGGAGGGGTGCGCGCGAGGCATTGATTACTGCTTTCGCAACGAGTTCCAGTGCGGCAACGATGCCTGTTACTTTGCGTTGTGTGGAACAGCACTTGCATGTTAAGCCTGATGTGGCAGGTTTTGTCGTGCCACTGGGAACCACCCTCAACATGGATGGCACTGCATTGTATGAAGCCGTCGCTGCGCTGTTTATTGCCAATCTCGTTGGTGTTGAACTTGATCTCACGCAACAACTGATTGTTTTTTTAACCGCTATGCTTGCTGCTATTGGTGCACCTGGGATCCCTAGTGCAGGGATGGTGACGATGGTGATGGTGCTGCAATCAGTAGGTTTGCCAGCTGAGGCGATTGCTATTTTGCTTCCCATTGATCGTTTGTTGGATACTTTTCGCACCATGGTCAATGTTGAGGGGGACATGATTGGAAGTTTAGTTGTGCAGAAGTGGATAAGAAGTCCCTAGCGCCGTATTTCATTCTGTTTAAAACTTTTAAGCTGCTGTTTACCGCGAGCGCTTCTGGTTAAACGGTTTCGAGTTGGTTTGTGGTGAGCGATAAATTCGCTGATCAGCCCTGCAGCCAATGGGGCAGGGTTATTGATTTCATGAAGTTGTCTGTAATATCCATATATAATGAGGTAACGAAGGAATTATCCCTATTTCCGGAAATCTCAGAGCCGTTTTGATATCTATTTTAGGTGCTTTAGTTCAATTTGCATAAGGCTTGATCCATGTTCATCAGTGTTCTTAATCTTTTTAAAATCGGAATTGGCCCTTCTAGCTCCCACACTATGGGGCCAATGATGGCTGCCAATGATTTTCGTGGTCGTATTAATCAATTTGTCGTAGCCTCACCAAGCAACAAAATCATGCGTGTGCGCTGTGTACTTAAAGGTTCCCTGGCTTTTACCGGCAAGGGTCATGCAACAGATCGGGCTGTTGTATTGGGGCTTCACGGCTATACTCCAGAAGCGTTGTCTGCGCAGGATGTCAATGCATTAATTGCAAAGTTATGGGGTGCACATTCCATTGTGTTAGATAACGGGACAGCTATCACATTTAATTCGGATAATGACATTATTTTTGATAAAAATGAAACATTACCTCAGCACCCGAATGGTATGGTTTATACGCTTCTTGATGAGAACGAAAGGATCTTACTGACTGAAACCTACTTTTCAATTGGTGGGGGATTTATTAATACGCTTGCTGAAATTAATCAGTTAAGCGCTCCCTTGAAAATGGAGCCGGCTAAATCTTTTCCTTTTCCATTTGACTCAGCACGGAGCATGTTGCAAATGTCTCAGCAAAGTAATTATTCGATTGCAGACATGAAACGTGCCAATGAGTTGATGAAACTGTCTGTCAATGAGCTTAATGAGGGATTAGACAAAATTTGGCATGCTATGCAACGTTGTATTGAAAATGGTTTAGCAGCAGAGGGACAGTTACCTGGTGGCCTTAAGGTATCTCGCCGGGCTAAAACACTCTTTAACCAGCTTCAACAAGGTCCTGAAAAAACGACTCTGAACGATTGGTTATGTGCATATGCAATGGCTGTAAATGAAGAAAATGCAGCAGGCCACATGGTAGTGACTGCTCCCACCAATGGAGCAGCAGGCGTTATTCCGGCCGTTCTGTATTACATGGTAAAGCACGAAAATGGCAGTATTGAGAATGTAAGGGATTTCCTGCTGACTGCTGCAGCCATTGGCGGCATTATCAAACACCGCAGCTCTATATCCGGCGCAGAAGTCGGTTGTCAGGGGGAGGTAGGGTCGGCTGCTGCAATGGCCGCGGCGGGCTTATGTGCAGCACAAGGAGGTACCGTAAAGCAAATAGAAAATGCAGCAGAAATTGCACTTGAGCATCATTTGGGAATGACCTGTGATCCTGTGGGTGGTTTAGTTCAAGTTCCGTGTATCGAGCGTAATGGATTTGGTGCCATCAAAGCCCACACAGCCGCAGCGCTGGCACGCCGGGGAACAGGTGAGCATTTTATGCCGCTAGATAATTGTATTGCAGCGATGAAACAAACTGGCCTGGAAATGTCGCATAAATATAAGGAAACATCGTTGGGCGGTTTGGCAGTAAGCATTACTGAATGCTGATGAATCCTGGGTGAGGCTGAAATCATGTAGGTGACTAGAAGATTAAGCTTGCTTGGGATAGAGGGCTAACGGAGTAGGTGGTCAGCTTTCTTACACTATGACTATGATCATAGCTGATCAGGTTGAGGGATTTTATGAAGTAGGTCAATCGTGCTTTGTCGATGCGACTGCATGCCATGGCTTCTCCAGCTGATCTGGGCTTTGCGCACGGAGCCGGTATGTTTCCACAGCACAACAGCGCTTTTTCGTCCCTCTTGCTCGCTGATTGCATTGATTCAATAACTATTAGTATTCATCATGGTACGTACATACCAACAAGAGTTGAATGTGAAGTACTCACTGCCTGCCATATCGGCTATACTGCTTATTTATTACGAGGAAAGCCCTGAATAAGTACCTACGCAAGAGAATAGCTGCGTAAGGCGACGCTCAAAAATTTGCTTATCTATCTGATATTGATATGTCTCGTTTCGTTTTCGGTGCTTCGTCTGCTTTGTACTTCATTCCGCACGACGGCTTATTCAGGTTTTTTCTGGATGTTCCGGATGAATAAAGACTTTTAACGCTAATACTAAGATTAAATTAGTCATGCTCGCCAGTCAGAACAATTTTACCTGAAGTCTTGATCGATAAAACTAATCAACCTATGCCTGAATTAAAGCAAGAGCATATAGCATCATCTGCAAAAATAAAAAAAGAGACTGAGACAGAACCCATCAAGACTTTTGAAGTTGATGGTCACAAAATCACGATCCTCGGTACCGCCCATGTTTCGCAAGCGAGTGCAGATAAAGTCAAAGAATTAATTGCTACGGGTGAGTTTGATGCGGTTGCTGTTGAGTTATGCCCAAGCCGTCATAAAGCAATTGTCAATCCTGATCTATTAACCAAAATGGATCTCTTCCAGGTTATTAAGAAAGGCCAGGCGAATATGGTTGCTGCCAGCCTGGCATTAGGCGCTTTTCAGCAACGTATGGCCGAGCGATTAGGGGTCGAGCCGGGTGCAGAAATGCGGACTGCTATTAAAGACGCAGCAGAAGCCAAATTACCGATTTTGCTGATTGATAGAGAGATTGGAACTACTCTTAAACGTATTTACCACCATGTGCCATGGTGGAGGCGCCTGGAGTTATATAGTGGTTTACTAGCCAGCATTATTTCTCGGGAATCGGTAAGTGCTGCAGAAATTGAACGGCTGAAAGAAGGTGATGTGCTGGAGAGTGCTTTTTCACAGTTTGCAGAAAATGAAAAGCACTTATTTAAACCCCTGATTAGTGAACGTGATGAATACATGTCCGCCCGCTTGATAAAGGAAAGCGTGGAGAATAACTATCAGCATACTCTTGCTGTTGTTGGTGCTGGACATATGAAAGGAATTGAACAAATCCTGAAAACCCGCAGTATCAATGATCCGGATAAAACGATCCAGCAGCTTGATATCATTCCAGAATCCACAAACTGGCTTAAATTTCTGCCATGGATCATCGTGGCATTGGTTCTGACTGGATTTACGATAGGATTTATGCGTAGCCCTGATATCGGTATGGCAATGGTGGCCGATTGGATACTCATTCATGGTGGATTGTCTGCACTAGGCGCTGCGATTGCATTTGCCCACCCGCTCACGATTTTAACCGCCTTTCTGGCTTCTCCAATTACCTCCCTTGATCCTATGACAGGGGTTGGAATGTTTACAGCACTAGCAGAAACTTATTTACGTAAACCTAAAGTAGGTGATTTTAGTCGCCTTAGAAGTGATACCACTAGTCTGAAAGGGTGGTGGCACAATCAAGTCACACGAATTCTGCTTATTTTCATACTCTCATCGTTCGGCTCTGCCATGGGGACTTATATAGCTGGATTCAGAATATTTGAACGAATCAGTGGTAGTTGATATTAGAAGAGATCCTTTGGGCATAAGATAAATCATCCTAACACATTGCTCCAGCATCTCCCCTTTGCAGAATGCTCTATGCTCGACTACTTTGAACGTCTAATCAATCCCTTCCCGCCTGAACATCCTACTGAACCGCCCAAGGGCTTGTACCGGTTCTGTCGCCACTATACCCGGGGAATCGAACCCTATTTGCTGCTGATGGCGATACTCACCATCTGTGTCGCCATCGGTGAGGCTATGCTCTATGGCATTTTGGGAAAGATTATCGATTGGCTGGCTGAAAAAGATCCCCAGAGTTTCCTGGAAGAAGAAACACTCTCATTAATGGGTTTGTCGCTGTTTATACTGCTGCTGATGCCCATTTTGGTTTTACTCCATTCACTGATTATGTATCAAAGTTTAATGGGTAATTTTCCTATGATAGTGCGCTGGCAAGCCCATCGCTATCTGCTCAATCAAAGCTATACTTTTTTTCAAAATGAATTTAGCGGTCGCATTGCAACCAAAGTCATGCAAACAGCGCTGGCTGTACGCGAAACTGTGATGAAAACACTCGATGTGATGCTTTTCATTAGTGTGTATCTCATCACCACTTTATTTCTCGTTGTGAATGCTGATCCTCATTTGTGCATCCCATTGCTCATCTGGCTCGCCGTGTATTCAACCATACTGTATTACTTCATTCCAAGATTAAAACAAATCTCTGAACTGCAGGCTGATGCACGTTCTACCATGACCGGCCGTATTGTGGATAGTTATACAAATATCCTGACACTTAAACTGTTCTCTCATACCCAGCGCGAGTCTGAGTATGCAAAAACAAGTATGGAAAATTTCCTGACCACTGTTCACCCGCAAATGCGCCTGGTTACCAAGTTGCTCGGGTGTGTATGGGGCAGTAACATGCTGCTGGTATTCAGTGTCGGCGCACTGGGAATTTATTTGTGGATTAACGGAAATGTCAGCACAGGGGCTATCGCAATCGCTTTGAGTCTTGCGATACGTCTAACTGGCATGTCACACTGGATCATGTGGGAAATCAGCGCGCTATTCGAAAATATTGGGATTGTCCACGATAGCATAAATACGATATCAGAACCACAGACCGTCGTGGATGCTCCCAATGCTCTTCCATTGGAGGTAAAATCTGGTGCCATTGATTTCAACCACATCGGATTCGTCTACAATCGAATAGATCAGAAGCAAAGCGAGCAGGTATTTAATAACTTTGATTTGCATATTGCCGCTGGTGAAAAAGTCGGTATTGTCGGACGTTCAGGCGCTGGCAAGTCCACCTTGATTAGCCTGTTATTACGTTTTTATGATGTTCAGCAAGGCAATATCCAGATCGATGGGCAGAATATTCGCCAAGTTACTCAAGATAGCCTGCGTGCCAATATAGGTATCGTTACCCAAGATACTTCATTGCTTCACCGATCCATTCGCGACAATATACTATTCGGTAAGCCTGATGCGACTGAAGCACAGATGCTTGAGGCCGCAAAACTTGCTCATGCTCATGAATTCATTCAGGCCCTTGTGGATAGTAACGGCCGAGAAAGCTATGATGCGTTCGTCGGTGAGCGCGGCGTGAATCTTTCAGGAGGCCAACGTCAGCGTATCGCGATTGCCAGGGTATTATTGAAGAATGCCCCGATCCTGATTCTGGATGAAGCGACATCTGCTCTCGATTCAGGCGTGGAGGCCAGTATTCAACAAAATCTATATCAACTCATGCAGGATAAAACAGTTATCGCGATCGCCCACCGCTTATCCACTATCGCCGCAATGGATCGACTCATTGTATTGGACAAAGGGCATATCGTTGAACAAGGCCGTCACGCAGAATTACTTTCTCATAATCAGCTCTATGCAGCGCTCTGGAATCATCAATCGGGAGGATTTCTTGGGCATTTAAATGAATAGCGAAACGGTATGTATTTCAGTTCCTTATGTTTTATCGTAAATTTCAGGTAAATAATCATAAAATATTTACCGGACGTGAGGATTGATCCGTTTCCAAGTAAAAAATCAGACAGCAGAGCACTTTGATAGTGTAAGAAACTCTGTTACTCTGTAGAGAGCTTCCATAGACAAAAGTAAGACCGGTCTTTGGATAAAGTACGCAAAGTATGCCAGTTCAATATCTAGCTGAAATTCTTCGGAGGGTCAGTATGAATAAAGCAAAATTGGAAAACATAGCGTCTGGTTTCAT
>CAZKPL010000033.1:23890-31099 GCA_964554625.1 uncultured Nitrosomonas sp.
TTCGGAGGGTCAGTATGAATAAAGCAAAATTGGAAAACATAGCGTCTGGTTTCATGTTCGCAATCATCTTCGTGGTGAGCAATGCATGGTCAGCACCTGAGGAAATTTCTGGTAGCGAATTCGTATGGAAGGATGGTTTCGAAATCTATGCCAAGATTTGTGCTTATTGTCACGAAGCTCATGTTGGACCGCCCATTCGCAATCGTGAACTTCCTTCCGAGTATATCCATGCAGTAGTTCGCAACGGAAGTCGAGCTATGCCAGCCTTTCGCTCATCAGAAATCGATGATGAGTCATTAGTAAAATTGGCGGATTTTATTTCAAAAAAAGAAGTCAAGCACTAAGGAGGCCCATCCCATGGATGAAACTCGACGTAGCCTCATCAAAGGTATGCTTACTGGAGGAACCTTGCTGGCCTTCGGTGCTTCTACCATCACTCAGGCAGTATCCATTAGTCAGTCCCCCTCTGGGAGTCTCCAAAATTACCGGCTATTGCTGGGAAACCCAACAATAGACGAGGCATTTGCCAGAGGTGCTTATGCCGCTTCAAATTACCGCCAAGGCACATTACCGACAATAAAATTAGAAGATGGGCTATTAACCAATTCTCTAAGAGTAGCTGAATTGCTGGCACAATCCCGTAATATCCGGTGGATTGCTGTCATGGACGATGCCAGCGCAGCTATATTCATTGAATTGGTACGGAATTCTGGAGGTCGCCTACTTTCATTGGGCTCACACACTCTTTCTTCCGGCAATGATTTCTCCTTTCCTCTGCGCCATGTATGGATTACTGCGTCACCTGCGTACAGCGCTGGAGGATTGTTAGCATCTAAGCTCATTCCAAACCGGTATAATTTTTCTATTATTGAAAATTTTCTTGGAGAATCGGTTGGGGATGATGTAATAAAAGATTCATCAATATCAGGATTTTTGTCTTATCGGTTGACTGAGCAGCCAGCAGTTTATTTACATTGTGCAGGGGTCTCTCCGATAGAAGCCAGTCAGTTAATTGGCTGGAGGGAAGCAGAAAATTGGGGATCCGCACTCTCTCGAGCAGATAAACTCCAAACCCATGAAGATAAAGCAGCGAATGATATAACCATTAAATATTCCCAGTCAGAGGACTGGATAGAGACCACCGGTTATGCTGTTGTTGCTACCGCACTTGGTTTGGGGACAAATCAGGAATCTTGTTCTACCCGCGCCTTGATACATCGGTCAAGTCAGCGCAATCGGAATAATCAAGAGCTATCGGGAAAACATTTTGTCTCGTTTGTAATAGACGTATAGGGGGAACACAGAATGGCCAGTAAATATATTGCGTTGCCAAAAGGGGTATCCGAGAAATCGTTTGATGCTGCCATCAGCAGTTTCCGCAGTGTTCTTGGCGATGCCGCCGTGCTTACCAGCGCAGAACGACTTGCACCCTACATTAAGACTATGATGCCGGTTTCCGATGCCGAACATACGCCTTCCGCGGCGCTGTTAGCTACAACGGTCGAACAGATCCAGAAGATTGTTGCAATTTGTAATCAACACAAAGTGCCGATTTGGACCATTTCTACCGGAAAAAATCTGGGTTATGGTTCTGCAGCGCCCGCAGAGCGCGGCCAGGTAGTGCTTGATCTCAAGCGCATGAACCGTATTCTTGAAGTAGATAAAGATTTAGCCTTCGCTTTGGTTGAACCGGGTGTAACCTATCAACAACTCTATGATTACATTAAAGAACGCAAACTAGGTTTATGGCTATCCATGCCTGCGCCTTCCGCCATTGCGGGACCGGTTGGTAATACACTGGATCGCGGCGTTGGCTATACGCCGTATGGGGAGCATTTTCTGTTTGCCTGTGGCATGGAAGTGGTTCTTGCAAATGGCGAAGTACTACGTACGGGGATGGGTTCGATGCCCAATTCCAATACCTGGCAAGTATTCAAGTGGGGATATGGCCCATACCTGGATGGCATTTTTACGCAATCTAACTATGGCATCGTCACTAAGTTTGGCTTCTGGCTCATGCCGGAACCTCCAGCATTCAAGCCGTTTGTTATTCAATATGAGCATGAAGAAGATATTGTGGAAATCGTGGAAACGATTCGCCCGCTACGCATCAGTGGTGTGATTCCCAACGCTGTTGTCATCGCTCATGCACTCTATGAGGCGCCTGTAAAAGCCCGGCGCAGTGATTACATGTCCGGATCTGGTTCGATCTCGGATGAGGCGGTTCGCAAGATCACCAAGGATCACAAATTGGGAATCTGGAACGTGTATGCAGCACTCTATGGAACACAAGAACAGATTGATGTGAATTGGAAAATCGTAACGCAAGCGTTCGGTCAATCTGGTAAGGCAAAGATCCTGACGGAACAGGAAGCGGCAGATGATCCTGCATTTACTTATCGGGCCAAACTCATGCGGGGAGAAATGACGCTCACGGAATTTTCCTTGTATAACTGGCGGGGAGGTGGTGGGTCAATGTGGTTTGCCCCCGTCTCTCAGGCACGGGGGAGTGAAACCCTCAAACAAATGGCTCTGACCAAGCAGATACTTGCTAAATACGGATTGGATTATTCTGGCGAATTCATCGTTGGGATGCGCGATATGCACCACATTGTTGACGTGCTGTACGATAAAACTGATCCTGAGCAGACGAAAGCGGCCTACCAGTGCTTCGATGAATTGCTGACCGTATTCTCAGCTCAAGGATATGGAATTTACCGCGTTAATACGGCGTTTATGGATAAGGTCGCTGATACATATGGTCCGGTACAGCGGAATATTCACAAGACGCTTAAGAAAGCGCTGGATCCCAATGGAATTCTTGCACCGGGAAAATCGGGTATTCGATAGTTTCATTTTGACTTTGAACAGGAAATAACAATTTCCAAATCGGAGGTACAAGTGCGAACAATCAAGGCAGCTGTTGTCCGTCAGAAAGGCGGACCTTTTCACATCGAAGAGTTGATGCAGGATGAACCACGCTCCGATGAAGTGCGAATCCGGATCGTAGCAACGGGTATGTGTCATACCGACATGGTCGCGCGCGACCAGCTCTATGAGGTACCACTGCCGATTGTGCTTGGACATGAAGGCTCAGGGATAGTCGAACAGATTGGCAGCAGTGTAAAGAAAGTGGCTGTCGGTGATCACGTCGTACTGACATATATGTGGTGTGGTCACTGCAGATCCTGTTTACGTGGCGATCTAACTTATTGCGAGCATTTTTATGCGCTGAATTTCAGCGGCGCACGCGAAGACGGCAGTACGTCAACCTATGGAACAGGCAATTCATCAGAATCGATTCACGATCATTTCTTTGGACAATCATCGTTTGGTACATTTGCGCTAGTACATGAACGCAATGTCATCAAAGTACCCAAAGATGCGCCCTTGGAGTTGCTTGGACCACTTGGCTGTGGTATTCAAACCGGTGCGGGAGCCGTCATCAACGCACTCAAAGTCAAGCCTGGTAGCAGTTTTGTAGCATTTGGCGGCGGCGCGGTAGGACTGAGCGCCATAATGGCTGCACGTGTTGCTGGGGTTACTTCAATTATCGTAGCGGACGTCGTTCCTTCTCGCCTAATTTTGGCGATGGAGCTTGGTGCAACCCATACAATTAATAGTCGCGATACCGATCCCATTGAGGCTGTGCGCAAAATAACGGGTGGCGGTGCTGATTTCACGCTGGAGTCGAGCGGACGACCAGCCGTCTTACGTCAAGCCATTGATGCGTTATCTACTCGAGGAACATGCGGTATTGTCGGCGCACCTGCCTTAGGTACTGAAGCGAGCTTCGATGTGAACGGTGTAATGACGACAGGAAAGCGGATTATCGGGATCATTGAAGGCGACAGCAAGCCGGATCTTTTTATTCCAGCGCTTGTTGAGCTTTATAAACAGGGAAGGTTTCCTTTCGACAAGCTGGTGAAGTTCTATTCCCTCGATCAAATTAATCAAGCTGCTGAAGATAGCGAAAAAGGCATTACTATTAAGCCGATTATCCGGCTGTAGCAAGATTCATAAACTTCGTTCTGTACAAATTTCAGCCAGATGATTTGTGAGTAAAATAAAAATGGAGAATGCGCTATGAAAGAAAGTAAACAATCTCTATTGCCCTATTCAAACTTCGATCGATTACCCATAAATGGCAAATGGCGTCACGGTAATGGAGAGAAGGTTCTGCAAGACCTGAATCCTTATGATGCAAATGTTCTGGTGGAGATTCCGCATGTCAATCGAGATGACTTGGATGAGGCATTCCATGGTGCCGCCAGAGCGCAATTGGACTGGGCGGCATTGCTACCGGGTGATCGAGCGGCAGTCATGCGTCACGCGGCACAAATTATGGAGGTACGCCGTGAAGAGATCGTGTCATGGCTGATTCATGAATCCGGCGGAACACGCATCAAAGCCAATTTAGAATGGAATGCCGTGCATGGTGTATTACTGGAAGCAGCTACCCTGCCTTACCTGGTGGAAGGTCGGATTCTTCCGGCTGATATTCCAGGCAAGGAAAGCCGGATGTACCGTAAGCCCGTGGGTGTTGTCGGCGTGATCAGTCCTTGGAATTGGCCTCTGCAACTTACCGCTCGTTCTGTGGCGCCTGCGCTCGCGGTTGGCAATGCCGTTGTCGTTAAGCCAGCCAGTGACACCCCAGTAACAGGCGGGTTGCTATTGGCGAAAATTCTTGAGGAAGCTGGACTCCCGCCCGGTGTATTCAGCGTGATTGTCGGTGCAGGGAGCGAGATTGGTGATGCCTTTGTCACTCACCCTATTCCTCGCGTAATATCGTTTACTGGCTCAACGCCGGTTGGTCGCAATATCGCAAGATTAGCGGCCGAGGGACCTATCCTAAAGCGCCTTGAACTGGAGCTGGGCGGTAATGGTCCCTTCGTAGTGTTAGATGATGCCGACCTGGAGCAGGCAGTTGAAGCCGCAGTGTTTGGTAAATTTCTACACCAGGGCCAGACCTGCATGAGTGTTAATCGCTTCATTATCGATGACCGTGTTCATGATGAGTTCCTGGAGCGTTTTACCGACCGGGTATGCCAATTGAAAGTGGGTGATCCAAATGCCCCTGATACCATGATTGGTCCCATTATCAATGAATCCCAGTTAAATGTTCTCCGTAGTCGAATCCAGGAAGCTATTTCAGCTGGGGCAAGTCAAGTCGTCGGCGGTGAAGCACAAGGGCTTATTCTCCCTCCTCATATATTTTCCCAAGTAACGAATCAGATGCAGTTGGCGAAAATGGAATCATTTGGCCCAATTGCCCCATTCATACGTGCGCATGACGAAATGGAGGCGCTCAAAATTGCTAATGATACAGAGCTTGGGCTTGCTGCCGCTGTATTTACGCGTGATATCGAGCGCGGCTTTCGATTTGCACAGAGAATTGAGACGGGCATGACCCATATCAACGATCAACCGGTGAATGATTTGCCTTATAATCCCTTTGGTGGCGAAAAGAATTCCGGCATTGGACGCTTCAATGGTATTTGGGCGGTGGTTGCATTTACCACCGATCAATGGATAACAGTCCAACATACACCGCGTCGCTATCCTTTCGATGCGCGAACCATTACATAATCTGAACTGAGCAGTAAGTATGGCGATAGAGATAGGGCAGCTATAATAGAAAGATTGCAGTTACCTGCGAGCTATTTTTGAATTTTGTTCAGTCTGAATATTAATTTTTATAAGGAAAAGTTTTGATCCTTAACCTTCATATTATCATCTGTAGTACCCGGCCTGGTCGTGTCGGGCCTCACGTTGCCAAATGGTTCCATGGAATCGCAATGCAACATAACAAATTTCAAGTCTCACTGGTCGATCTCGCAGACTTTAATCTCCCAGTATACGATGAGCCAGAACACCCTATTCACCAGCGCTACCAGCATGAACATACCAAAAAATGGGCTGCCAGCGTAAATGCAGCTGATGCCTATGTGTTCGTCACTCCAGAATACAATTTTGGTCCGCCACCATCACTTCTGAACGCACTTAACTACGTTTATAGGGAATGGAACTATAAACCTGCTGGGATTGTCAGTTATGGCGGCATTTCAGGCGGGTTGCGATCTGCTCTGATTGAGAAACTTACTTTGACCACATTAAAAATGATGCCAATGGTGGAAGCAGTGTCAGTTCAAAATGTTTCCACACTTATTGATGAGAACAAAAATTTTTTACCTGGCGATCATCATATTAATTCGGGAACATCACTGCTCAACGAATTACATAAATGGGCGCAAGCACTAAAAACAATGAGACCATGATCTCATTCTAATTTGCTATTTTCATCAGAGTCTCAGGCATTTTTCAAAGCCGACTAATTATTCTTAGAAACTGTTTGGAAACTCTTGTTTTATGTCAAGCCCTTCAACATAATGCGGGTCATGGCGATGTAAATCCAAGTTTTATCCGTCCGAGTGGGGCGCTCGTAGCTTTTGCTAAGTCTGCGTGAATGGTTCAGCCAGCCAAAATTCTCGCAGCCGGGAACGCAACAAATGATGAAGACATTCCCACGTCCTATTATGGGACTAGCGGTAAAAAATAGTAGTAAACTGAGCTCCAGACCGGGAATTCACGAGGCAATTGCCGCCATTGACAGCCTGTTTTCAAAATATACAAGATCGCATTTACCACACGACGCATACTCAATTCTCGTGGCCTTCCTACCGTCGATACCGGCAGGTAGGGTTTCAAGTAGTGCCACGCTCCATCGCTCAGATTACTCGGATAACGTTTCTTCCGCTTTTTTGTTGATTCATGATATTGTCTGCTAATAGCAAAAAGACGCTACATTAACCCAGAACTCACAATTTCCAAACAGTTTCTTAGAAAGAATTAGCGCAAGAGTTGCCCCAAAGTATGAACTAGTTTATCCTTTCCACCCTATTATTCTTTGACTAAAAATCATTTGGCAGAAGCAAATAGGAGAAGTGACCGAGTGGCTTAAGGTGCACGCCTGGAAAGCGTGTGTATGGTTTATCGCCATACCGCGGGTTCGAATCCCGCCTTCTCCGCCAGTAACCTATTCTTAGAAGTCCTAATAGCCCTCAAACCCGCATAAAATAAGCATTTCTGCTAATAGCAAAACTAGGCTGGCAGAGATACGTGGTGATGAAACCGTCCCACAGTGAGCGGCGCGTCATAATGTACATCCCACGCAGATCAATGACTGGAAACGGCAACTCATTGAGCAAG
>CAZKPL010000034.1:0-30603 GCA_964554625.1 uncultured Nitrosomonas sp.
CCAAACCGTTGAGCAACGCTTTAAAATCGAATCATTTTATGTGACGTAGGCTATATTATTGAATGACTAGTTTGTGCGTTGCTAATAAATAAGCGGCGTATCCTTTTCTTAATGAATGAAAAGAGTTGCAATCAAATAAATAAAGTTCAGTGAAATATTTAGATTGATGGCAGAATGTACCAACGTAGAGCGGCCATTCGTTTAATTCTAGAGGAGAATATAGAGGATGAAATACAAGAGTATTGATGAGTTCAGAAATTATGTTTCTGAACGTAACCCTGGTCAGCCAGAGTATATGCAAGCTGTTACTGAGGTCATTGAAAGTTTGTGGCCGTTTATCACCAATAATCCACGTTATGCCGAGCATGGCTTGCTGGATAGAATCGTCGAACCGGAGCGCATAATTATATTCCGGGTTGCCTGGGTCGATGATGGCGGTGAAGTTAAAGTCAATCGTGGTTATCGTATACAACATAATTCAGCGATTGGTCCATATAAGGGAGGTATCCGTTTTCATCCTTCAGTTAATCTTTCCATTCTCAAGTTTCTGGCATTTGAGCAAACGTTTAAGAACGCTTTGACAACTTTACCTATGGGAGGCGGTAAAGGAGGCTCAGATTTTGATCCTAAAGGGAGAAGCCCTAATGAAATCATGCGCTTTTGTCAGGCTTTTGTAGGCGAGTTATTTCGTCACATTGGTGCTGATACAGATGTGCCAGCAGGCGATATTGGTGTTGGTGGTCGGGAAGTTGGTTACATGGCAGGTATGGTCAAGAAATTGACTAACCGCTCAGATTGTGTGTTTACCGGTAAAGGGATCAGTTTTGGAGGATCATTGATACGTCCGGAAGCTACGGGCTATGGAACGGTTTATTTTGTTGATGAAATGCTTAGGCATGTTGGCCAATCATTGGATGGTTTACGTGTTGCCGTGTCAGGATCGGGTAATGTGGCGCAATATGCAATAGAAAAAGCAATGGCCTTTGGTGCAAAAGTAGTGACTGTTTCAGATTCGAGTGGCGCAGTGATTGATGAAGCAGGATTCACACCCGAAAAGCTCGCTATATTGTCCGAAGTAAAAAACCGTCTTTATGGTCGTGTGAGCGATTATGCTGAAAGAATAGGAGCTAAATTTCTTCCAGGAGAAAAGCCATGGCATGCGCCTGTAGATGTTGCGTTGCCGTGTGCAACCCAGAATGAGATCAGCGAAGATGATGCGGCGTTTTTGATTAAAAATGGTGTGATTTGTGTGGCAGAAGGCGCAAATATGCCTTGTACAGCTGGTGCTGTAAAACGTTTCGAGCATGCCAAAGTTCTATTTGCACCGGGTAAAGCGAGTAATGCAGGGGGGGTGGCTACCTCTGGCTTGGAAATGAGTCAACAAGCGATGCGGCTTTTCTGGACACACGAGGAAGTTGATGCGCGTTTACAGGAAATTATGAGAGCTATTCACCAAGCATGCTTGAGATATGGTGAGCAGGAAGATGGTCGTATCAATTATGTTGATGGCGCTAATGTAGCTGGCTTTGTGAAAGTAGCGGATGCAATGTTGGCTCAAGGGGTAATTTGAGGAATTGAGATACTAATAAATTGATCATTCTAGTCATAATAAAGCTTTGTTGCTTCTAGTTTATGCGTTGTCGCATGAGAGTATCGCGATAACCCAGATTTAACCGATAAGAGCCTGTGATTTCTAATGATTCTTACTCTCACGTATTTTGAATTTAAAGGCTAATAATTCTGGTATGAGAAAATTTTTAGTTGGTTTATTCCTGATCTGTTATATGAAATCGCTTGCAGCTGGTCAAGGGGAAGATTTTCTAGCGATGCGGGAGGCATTCAGGGTAGGGGATGCTGCGCGTGTAGCGTTTTACGCCCAGCATCTGCAAAATCATGTGCTTGCACCGTATGCTGAATATTATCAATTGCGCTTATATCTGGAAACAATTGATATTGGCACAATTAAGGCATTTCTCGCGCGTCGCCAGGACAGTCTTGTCGCAGATAAGTTGCGAGGGGATTGGTTAAGAATTCTTGGAAGGAAGCAACAATGGGCGTTGTTTGCTGAAGAATATCCAAAGTTGAGCAATAAAGATGAGGGGCTCATATGTTATTCCCTGCAGCAGCGCCTGGGTATGGGGGATAGAGAAGCGTCGAATGAAGCGCGATTGCTTTGGTTTACTGAGCGTGATATGGCTGATAGTTGTACTCCAGTATTCAATATGCTGGTTGCGACAGGGAAAATATCGATGGAAGATATCTGGTCTCGAATTAGGCTCGCGCTTGAGGCAGGGAACACAAGTGTAGCACTGCATGTTAGTCGCTATTTGCCAGCCAACCAAGCACTTGATGCGCAGAAACTCAAAGAAGCTGCAAGGGATCCGCAACGTTATCTGGAGAGAGACCGGAATGACTTTAAAGGTCGGCCTGATCGTGAAGTTGCAATGTTTGCTTTATCACAGCTACTACGCAGCGGGATCAATCAGGCTTATGCTCGCTGGCATAAAATACGTAAACAGTTCTCAGAATCTGATCAATCTTACTTTATGAGTAGTTTGGCGTACCGGGCGGCTCTTAAACAAGATTCTCGGGCGCTTGGCTGGTTTCTAGAGGCTGCAAATAGCAAACAGGCCTATCCACTTACAGAAGCCAAACTTACCTGGAAAGCTCGGATTGCACTCCGAGAGGGAAAATGGGATCTCGTTTTGCAATGTATAGACGGCATGCCCACTGCGGCGCAACAAGCTGACGTATGGCGCTACTGGAAGGCGCGAGCGTTAAAAACAAAAGGCGAGCTAGCCGCAGCTAATGAAATTCTTGCGCCACTGAGTCACGAGCACAGCTATTATGGGCAGATGGCAAAAGAAGAGTTGGGAGTGATGCTAAGTGTTCCAGCTGCCAACTATCAATCCAGCTTGGAAGAAATCAGAGCGATGCAGCAAGTGCCAGGAATACAGCGGGCACTCGCCCTGTACCAGCTCAATCTGCGTGTGGAGGCAAATCGTGAATGGGTCTGGACAATGCGTAATTTTAGTGATGCGCAATTGCTGGCTGCGGCAGAAGTGGCCTATCGCCATGGTTTATATGATCGAGCGATCAATACAGCTATCCAGACGGTATCGCAGCATAATTTCAATTTGCGCTACCTTGCGCCATACCGTGACCAGATGCGGGAAGTATTGCGATATCATGAGATTGATGAAGCATTTGTGTATGGGCTGATCCGTCAAGAAAGCCGCTTTATTGCTGATATTAAATCAAGTGCTGGCGCCATGGGTTTAATGCAATTAATGCCCACTACAGCAAAATGGGTTGCAGAGAAATTGGGTATGCAGAATTTTCGTCATCATCTCGTTACCGATATTAATACCAATCTCCGATTAGGGACTTATTATTTAAAACATGTATTGACTTTATTTGATAATCAACCGCTCTTGGCTGCAGCCGCCTATAACGCTGGACCGGGCCGGGCAAAGCAGTGGCGAGATGATACCAGACCATTAGAAGGGGCGATTTACGCGGAAACCATTCCTTTCAATGAAACGCGCGATTATGTCAAAGTAGTGTTGAACAATTCGATGTATTATGCAAGTAATTTTGGTCACCAGCATAAACCCACATTAACGCAACGCCTAGGAACTGTTCTCCCAAAGCAGTAATTATTTCATGAGAATTTATCGAGTAGGTGGTTCAGTGCGTGACGAATTGCTGGGACTGCCAGTCAAAGATCATGATTATGTTGTTGTTGGCTCTAAGCCGGAAGAAATGGTTCGGCTTGGCTTTCGCCCTGTCGGTAAGGACTTCCCAGTTTTTCTTCATCCTCAAACGCAAGAGCAATATGCTTTGGCGCGCACTGAACGTAAGATTTCACGTGGATACAAGGGCTTCGAAGTCTATGCCTCCCCTGAGGTGACATTACAGGAAGATTTAGCTAGGCGTGATCTGACGATTAATGCAATGGCCAAGGATCAAAATGGAAATATCATTGATCCATTCAATGGAATTGCTGATCTTGAAGCGGGCGTGTTGCGTCACATCAGCCCAGCTTTTGTGGAAGATCCCGTGAGGGTGCTGCGTGTTGCGCGCTTCACGGCACGCTTTGGTTTTCATATTGCCCCTGAGACGCTAGATTTGATGCGGGAAATGGTGCATAACGGAGAAACTGAAGCACTCGTCCCAGAGCGGGTATGGCAGGAAATTGCACGTGGATTGATGGAGCATCATCCTTCACGGATGTTTTATGCACTACGTGAATGCAGCGCGTTGTCGCGCATTATTCCTGAGGTTGATGCATTATTCGGTGTCCCCCAGCCAGTACAGTCTCACCCAGAGGTCGATACCGGAGTGCATATCATGATGGCTATTGATTATGCAGCGACACATCAGTATTCGTTGGCTGTTCGCTTTGCTACGCTTACCCACGATCTTGGCAAGGGAACAACGTCCCCAGACGAGTGGCCACGACATATTGGCCATGAAGTACGCGGCGTTGCATTAGTAAAAGATTTGTGTGAACGTATCAGAATTCCTAAGGAAGAGCGCGATTTGGCGTTGCTTGTTGCACGTTTCCATGGTGACGTGCATCGTGCTGAAGAACTACGGCCAGCAACGATTGCTGATATGCTGCAGGCAACGGATGCCTATCGCAAACCCAATCGCTTTGAAGCGTTTCTCCATGCCTGTGCTTGTGATTTTCATGGGCGTCCAGGTTATGCTAATAAGGCTTATTCGCAGTTTGAACGATTAACCAAGGCATTCAGCGCAGCTAAAAGTGTTGACGCAGGCGCCATTGCTGCAGAACTCAAACGCAGTGATGCCAATCTTGCAGATTTACCCGTTCTGATTAATGCTAAGGTGCGCGAGGCCCGGATTAACGAAATAAGGAACTGCTTTATCTAACCATGGAGGGGCAATATGGTTTGGGGTTCAGAAGTACGAAGATACGATCTGTTGTGACTCCCAAGTTTAATTGTGTATCCATTAAACATTCTTGGTTTGCGCATCAGCTAATAGCTCTGCTTGACCATTAGAAAGAATAAAAACACGATCAGCTGCATTAATCACTGCAGGTTGATGCGATACCACGACAATCGTGTAATCTCGCGTTAATTTTTGTAGTGTTTCGCAAATTGTTTTTTCACTTTCCGGGTCGAGTGCGCTGGTTGGCTCATCTAGCAACAGTAGAAGGGGCTGATGCGCCAGGGCTCGAGCAATCGCGATGCGCTGACGTTGACCACCAGAAAGCATGCCCCCTCGCTCACCAACGATCGTTTGTAACCCTTCTGGAAAAGTGCTGACAAAATCCCATGCGCCAGCCTGTTGTAGTGCCCGTTCCGCATCGGCATAATTCAGTGCAGGTGCGCCCACGAGCACATTATTGAGTATCGTGTCATGGAGTAGTACGGTATCCTGAGAGACATACCCGATTAGATGTCGCCATTGCCGTAAATCAATATTGTGTAATGCAACACTATCAATAAGAATTTCACCGGATTTAGGTTCTGCAAGTCCACATAACAGGTCAAGCAAGGTGCTTTTGCCCACCCCAGAAGAACCAATTATTGCTGTAAAGGATTTGACGGGAATATCAATATTGAGATCCTTGAAAATCGACTTCCGATCATAATCAAAGGCTATATGACGAAGGCTGATACCCTGTTGCAGAGTGGGTTGTAAAGTGCCAGTTGCTCTTTCAGCTGCAGCCTGGGCTTCTTCTGCTGCTGTTCGTAGTGCCCAATATGCACTTTCCTGAACAGTGAGTTGTTGATAACGGCGTTGTGTTTTATTGAGTAGACCGAGGGTACGGGTTAGCAAGAAAACCATCACCATTACTTCTGGCAGGGAAAGTTTCCAAACGACTAAAGCGAGATATAAACCGCTTGCTGTCAGTGTTGCCAGTATGGGTTCTTGTAGTGCAAGTAAAGCGGCCCTGCTGATGACTTCTTTGCGAGTAGCTTTTTCTAGTTGCCAGGATTGATCATGTAAAATGGCATCAGCCACATTGTCCCGCGCCATTGCTTTTAAGGATTTTACCGAACTTAGTACATCGGATAAATAGCCCAATAAATGGCGCAACAAGTGCGTCTGCTTTGTACCAGCCCGACGAGTCGCACGTACTAGGCGATGCAGTATGATAAATAAGATGATGCCAATCAAGAGAGAACCAATGGTTGCCTGCCAGGAGATGAATGCGGCAACAATAACATACACGATGACCTCGACGGATAAAGCAAGCACATTGACACTATGCTCAAAACCGTTTGCCGCACGATAGGCTTCTGTGGCAACCGAATTGGCTAGCGCACCAGTTGGCTGACGCAGAAAATATTGCCAGCGACTGGCAAGTAATGCTTCAATGAGATTTAAGCGCAGAGTAGTTGCAACATGGGCGACGGTATACCCTACTTGTCTGTTCGTGAGAAGGAGAATGGCTCCTTTTATGAGCATACCGCCAACGATGATCAGCAAGATGATATCAATACTAGGTTCAATTCCGATGCGATGTAGGGTTTGAACCATGAATTTTCCAATACTGGACTCATCTGACTCACCTACAGCTACGGAAAGGAGCGGAAGTAGCGCTGTCAGGCTGAGTGCTTCGGCGACTCCTGCTAATAACAACGCAATCAAGACGAATACGCTGCGCCGTGGGAAAACCATAATATAGGTAAGTAATGTGCGCATAGACTGATTTGTTTGTTTTACCTATTTTTGAAGTTGACTGAAGTTTTGGTAAGGTGAGTAAATGGAGGTGTAATAGATAGATATATCAGTAATCTTAAACGTAAGATACTGTTCTATTTCTCATGAAATGCTGGTGGGAAGCGAAGGCATCTTGTTTCACACTTCATATTTATTTGAGCCGTAACCCAGCCGAGGAATAGCCATGAGAATTTTCTTGCTTGTGCATACAAATCTTATACATTTTACGTCATTATCTTGTGCTAGTAATTCGTTTCCCTGGTCGTTTGTCAAAAACTTCCTGGGAAGGCATTCTCCGATGTTAGTTCGATGGTAACTCGATAATTCCCTCAAAAACAGTGCTCACGGGCCCAGTCATCAAGACCGGTTGATCTTTTCCTTCCCACTGTATCCACAAATCGCCGCCATGCGTACTGACTTTGACTTTAGATGCGAGTAGGCCGCGTTCAATCCCTGTGACCACAGCAGCACAGGCACCCGTTCCGCAGGCCAGTGTTTCCCCGGCATCGCGCTCAAAGACACGTAATCGGATGTGATGCCGATCAATGATTTGCATGTAGCCAACGTTGACATGTTGTGGGAAGCGTACATGTGATTCGATCTGAATCCCTTGGGTTGATATCGGCGCATCATCTACATTGGCTACAATTTGGACAGCATGAGGATTACCCATGGAAACAACACTAATCTCTATTTGTTTATTGTCAACGTCAAGCAGATAGGTCAAAGCGCGTTTCTCAGCCACAAAGGGGATATCTGCGGGTTCAAATCTAGGAATACCCATATTGACGGTGACTTTACCGTTTGCTTCCAGTTTTGGGAAGATTAAGCCACTTGCTGTTTCAACACAAATTTCTTTCTTTTGGGTTAAGCCATGGTCATGTACAAAGCGTACAAAACAGCGAGCACCGTTCCCGCACTGTTCTACTTCATTACCATTGGCATTAAAAATCCGATAACGAAAATCTGCATTACCACTCGCTTTTTCAACTATTAACACCTGATCGCAGCCAACTCCAAAATGTCGATCAGCCAGCCAGCGAATGTTTTCAGGAGTAAGTGAAATCAATTGACTGATGCCATCAATAACCACGAAATCATTACCTAGCCCATGCATTTTGGTAAACTTTAGTTTCATATAGTGTTTATTTATTGTTCGTGATATTAATTCTAGCGGCTTAATCCTCTGCTCGGGGCTAAATGTCTAAGCCTATGTGCTCTACTCCATACAGTAAGCGCATTGACCACCATAATTGTAATATGTTTTAATCCGCTTACATAAAGACAGGCGGTTCGCTTAGCGGTAGAGTATCACCTTCACACGGTAGAAGTCATTGGTCTGATTCCAGTACCGCCTACCAATTTATTTCTGTTAACGAATTGATCACTCTATCACGATCCGGAAATTGCTTCGATTCCGTTGGAGGGTTATAGGGACTAGTAGATTGGTATCTTGGAAGTGATCCTATAGTTATAGTGAACATATAAATGAATATTAATCTCAACCCTGGAATATGGCAGATCTTTTGGAATTTTTTCTTTCCTAAACGCTATATCTTCTTTGGGATTGGAATATTATTCGCGTCCCAGCCTTGTAACGCCGATCTCGTGCAGACAATAGAACGAATTAAGCCGTCAGTTGTGGGTGTAGGCACCTTCCAAAGAATGCGCTCTCCTCCCATTAACTTTCTCGGGACTGGCTTTGTTGTTGACGATGGACAGCATATCGTTACCAATGCTCATGTTATTCCAGATTCAATGGATACGGCAAAGAACGAATCATTGGTTGTATTAACAGGCAAGGGAAACAATCCCGAACTAAGGACCGCAACGATGACTGCTCTTGATAAAGAGCATGATCTGGCAGTATTCCGGATCAATGGAGCTTCCTTGCCTGCATTAAAGCTAGGCGATGCAGAAAAGATTCGTGAGGGGCAAGCGCTTGCGTTCACTGGATTTCCGCTAGGAATGATACTTGGTTTTTATCCAGTAACGCACCGGACTATAATTTCTTCGATTACTCCAATTATATTACCAGCTCACAATGCTAAACAGCTTGATCCTGGAAAGATCAGGCAACTACAGAAATCGGCCTTCGAAGTATTTCAGCTTGATGGAATAGCTTATCCTGGTAGTAGTGGTAGCCCACTTTATGATCCAGATAGCGGAGAGGTGTATGGTATTGTGAATATGGTGTTTGTCAAGGGAAAGAAAGAGTCGGCGCTAAGTAATCCAAGCGGTATAAGTTATGCAATTCCTGGTAGCTATATACGTAATTTATTGAAACGCAAGCAGCTTTAGTCAAGCAATCATGCAGTGTAATTTTTCTCGTGCTAATGCAATTAAACATTAAAAAATAAAGATGCAAATAAATAAGCCATATTATTAATGACTAGTTATTTTTTATTTAAAGTAGTATTGGGTAATGAGGGAGAACTAAGGCATATTGAAATTTTGCTATTCAAATAATCTTAACGAGGAGAAGTGTTTTGATTCGTGTTTATAACCATTACATTTCTAGATTTACAGTATTACTCATTAGCATTGAGATATGCTTGCTAATGATTATTTTTTTTCTGGGTGTTGGTATTCGTTTCCATTATTTGGAGACTTCCTTCATTGATTTGCTTTTCTCTCAGTTACCTGGGGCTATTGTTTTTACTTTGGTAATGATTGCATGCATCGCTGCGATGGGTATGTATCAGCTAGATTCAAAGCTGGATATCGAATCTACATTGTGGCGTTTGATGCCATCTTTAGCAATAGGTTTTGCGATTATGACGCTGATCTTTTATCTATTTCCAGAGTTATATCTGGGGCGCGGCCTATTGGCAATAGTGATATCACTTGCATTATTATTAATTCTTATAACTCGAATGATCTTTTTTCGATGGCCGGGTCTGGAAGTTTTCCGGTCACGTGCCATAGTGCTTGGAACAGGAAGCGGCGCGGAGGAGCTTTTGAGTATAGCAGAAGATAGTTCAATTTTACGTAATCTAAATATTGTTGGTTTTGTCCCCTTTCATGGAGAAGATCGTCGTGTGCCCGCGTCGGTAGTATTGCCAAAACATGGTTCACTGGCATCTTTGGTTAATCAGTGTGATGCTGGCGAGATAATCATTGCAACCCAGGAGCGGCGAGGAGGAGGATTTCCCATTCAGGAATTGCTGGAATGTAAGATGCATGGAATCAAGGTAACGGATATCGCTACCTTCTTTGAGCGTGAGCGTGGTCATATTCGTATGGATTCATTTTACCCAAGCTGGCTAGTATTTGGTGGTGGTTTTGATCAAAGCTTTTTTAGAACTACGGTCAAGCGCATTTTTGACTTACTCGCAAGTTTAATGATCTTGTTTATTTCATTGCCAGTCATATTGCTGGCAGTGGTGCTTATTTGGGTTGAGGACGGCAGGCCTATTTTCTATCGGCAGGAAAGAATAGGAAAGGGTGGAAAGATCTTCCAGGTAATTAAGTTTCGCAGCATGCGAAATAATGCAGAAAAAAGTGGTCAGCCGCAATGGGCAGCAATGGACGATCCTCGCATCACTAGAATTGGGAAGATTATCCGCAAATTGAGAATTGATGAGCTTCCTCAGATTATTAATGTACTCAAGGGAGAAATGAGTTTTGTGGGACCTCGCCCTGAGAGACCTTATTTCGTCGATATGCTTACTGAGAAGGTGCCCTATTACAACGTGCGACATAGTATTAAGCCTGGAATAACTGGATGGGCGCAGGTACGCTATCCGTACGGTTCTTCAGTGGAGGATGCAATCGAGAAACTGCAATATGATCTGTATTATGTAAAAAATCATAGCTTGTTTCTTGATCTCATCATACTGATAGATACCGTGGGTGTTGTTCTTTTTGGTAAAGGCGGGAGGTAAAAGTCGGGTATTGCTTCTAATATGTTGACAACAATTGCCACAGCTGGCTATGTGACTGCAGCTGTGGCTTATTTTCTCTTATTTATCCTTTTACTGACGAGTTGGCGCGGGCACCTGTATGGGTTGCTGCTGGCGATTGCTTGTCTGGTTTCTGTTTTCTGGGCTGCAGCTATTGCAGGCCAATTATATTGGGACTATCCGCCTGTTTTTTTGATAGAAATCCTAGAAATTTTCCGGAATGCTGGTTGGTCCATATTTTTGATTGCTTTACTGAGTCCTTTTCAGCCGAGGAAAGGAGATTCCACTCTCCTGAGAATAAGACCAACCGTAGTGGCCATCGCAGTACTTTATCTTGTTTTTTTCGTATTCATTATTTTTCTTAATAGTGGCAATAGTATTGAATTTGCCCCACATGGCCAGCTACCCGGTTCTTTTAGTAATTTCTTTACTGGCGTGCTAATGGCCGTAATTGGCATGATTCTCGTTGAGCAGTATTACAGGAATACGTTACCCGAACAGCGCTGGGGAATAAAGTTTATTTGCTTGGGAATGGGAAGTATTTTTGTATATGACTTCTACTTGTTCAGTGATGCGCTGTTGTTCAGAAAAATAAATGTTGATATATGGATTGCGCGGGGATGGGTCAATACTTTGATTGTTCCTTTGATAGCGCTCTCAGCTGCACGTAACCCAAAGTGGTCTGTAGGTATTTCGCTATCACGGCATGTTCTGTTCTATTCATCCGCCTTATTTGGTGCAGCCGTATATTTGCTTGTAATGGCAGCTGTCGGTTACTACCTAAGGCTTTCCGGAGGGACATGGGGAACAGTTTTACAGTTGACTTTTTTATCTGGCGCGATAGTGCTTCTTATCATTCTATTGTTTTCTGGTACTACTCGTTCCTGGCTTAAGGTATTTATTAGTAAGCATTTTTATAGCTATAACTATGATTATCGTGAAGAATGGCTGCGTTTTACACGGACTCTTTCGGAGGGCGAGCTAGAGCTAAGGGCACGTGCGATCAAAGCGCTTGCTCAATTAGTGGAGAGTCCCGCGGGCGGATTATGGTTCAGACAGGAAAATGGAGGATACCAGTCAATTGCAAGTTGGAACATTTCTCTAAAAAAAGAAATTACCGAAGCTAAGAATAAATTTTGTCAATTCCTGGAAGAAAGGGCATGGGTTATCGATTTACGGGAATATCACGAAGATCCGGAAAAATATTCGGCTTTGGTGTTGCCAGATTGGTTATCTGAGATTCCAGAATCTCGGTTGATTGTGCCATTAATTTTGCATCGAGAATTGCTGGGATTCATTATATTGATTGAACCCAGGAGTACTATCAATTTAAATTGGGAAGTTAGGGATTTATTGAAGGTTGCGGGTACTCAGGCAGCGAGTTATTTGGCGCAATACGAAGCTACCAATGCGCTTTCAATCGCGCGTCAGTTTGAATCTTTTAATCGTATGTCAACTTTTGTTGTGCATGATATTAAGAATCTGATTTTTCAATTATCTTTATTACTCTCGAATGCTGAGAAGCATAAAGATAATCCGGAATTTCAGAAAGATATGATTGAAACAGTGAGTTTCTCGGTGAGTAAAATGAAACGGTTGCTTGAGAAATTGAGCAGTGGAAATCAATCGGAAAAATCCAGCACTTTTTATCTTGATCAATTGTTACAGCAAATTATAGAGAGGAAATCTTTCAATATGCCAAAGCCTCTGCTTGAAATTACTGATTCCGGATTGATGGTAGAGGCTGATTATTCTCGCCTGGAGAGAGTGCTTGGCCACCTGGTTCAGAATGCAATTGAGGCTACTCCTAAAAATGGGCAGGTTTGGGTTCGACTCATAAGAAAAGATAATTCAGCTGTAATAAAAATCGAAGATACGGGGCATGGCATGAGCGAGCAATTTATTCAGAAAAAGCTTTTTAAGCCTTTTGAGTCTACTAAAGCAGCGGGTATGGGTATCGGTGTTTTCGAGAGTAAAGAATATATTAACCAGCTTGGAGGACAACTTGCTGTTGATAGCCAAGAATGGGTAGGAACAACTTTCTCAGTTATGCTACCACTTTATCGAGAGCGCCCGGAAAGCTAGTTTGATACTTAAAACTAACTTGTTTTTCTAGAATTAGTCGGGCTTCTTGCTTATTTTGATAAATTGCTTGTAAACAGAGTTTGTTATGATGCGTACTGTTTTTGGGTATTATTGAAAATCTGTACAGAGTAGGATTCTAATTTATTTTGTAAGGTATCAATATAACTTAATAACTTAGCTTTATGCATTTTTAATACAAATTCTGTTAATGTGTTGAGGCGCTATATAAAAAATGAAAGCAAGTGATGGTCGAAGAAAATTGCTTGTGATCGAAGATGATCCGGGTTTACAGAAACAATTACGCTGGAGTTTTGATGCTTACGATGTATCTGTGGCAACAGACCGCGAAAGTGCACTTGCGCAAGTCCGTCGACATGAGCCTGCGGTCGTAACTATGGATCTTGGTTTGCCACCCGATCCAGATGGGGCTTCGGAAGGGTTGGCCACGCTGCAACAGATTCTTGCGCTTGCGCCTGACACCAAAGTAATTGTTCTGACAGGTAATCAGAATCATGTAAATGCCCTGAAGGCAATAGAATTAGGTGCGTATGATTTCCATCAAAAGCCTTATGATCCCAAAATGCTGAGTTTAATTGTTGACAGAGCCTTTTATTTGTACGGCTTACAACGAGAAAATCGCAATCTGCTGCTATCTCACTTAGATTCTCCAATTTCTGGAATTATTACGCGCGATCCGGACATGATTAAAATGTGCCGTAACGTTGAAAGGGTCGCGACCTCGAATGTAACCGTTATGCTGCTTGGTGAAAGCGGTACAGGTAAAGAAGTTTTGGCTAGAGCGTTGCATGAGCTGAGTGTTCGGAAAGAAGGACGGTTTGTCGCAATAAATTGTGCTGCTATTCCTGAAACTTTGCTGGAAAGTGAGTTGTTTGGTTATGAAAAGGGCGCCTTTACCGGCGCTATTAAACAGACACCAGGGAAAATTGAGCTGGCTCAGGGGGGGACTTTCTTTCTTGATGAGGTAGGCGATCTGCCCCTATCATTGCAGGCAAAATTGCTTCGGTTTCTTCAAGAGAGAGTGATCGAACGAGTTGGGGGGCGAGAAGAGATTCCGGTGGATGTGCGTGTTATCTGTGCAACCCATCAGAATCTCAAGAAGTTGATCGAAGAAAGTCGTTTTCGTGAGGACCTGTTTTATCGTTTAGGCGAGATTTCCATTAGAATTCCTCCCTTGCGCAATCGAGTGGGAGATGCAGTGCTGCTGGCGCATCATTTCAAGAACAAGTTTTGCATGAAAGAGGGGCGTCCTTCATTGAGTTTTGGTCAGGAAGCGCTGATTGCAATTGAGGCTCACCATTGGCCAGGTAATGTTCGTGAAATGGAAAATCGTATAAAACGTGCTGTTATTATGGCGGAAGGGCCACAGATCAGTACGGATGATTTGGAGCTTCAGGAGTCTCGAGTTCAGATAGAGCCGATGAATTTACGTGAAGTTCGTGAAAGAGAAGAATGCAAGGCCTTGGTTAGAGCGCTTGCGAAGGTAGATGGTAATGTTGCAAAAGCAGCTGAGCTACTCGGTGTCAGCCGGCCGACTTTATATGATCTAATGAATCGGCATGGCCTCAAATGAGTAGTATGGCGTTATCTGAAGATCTTTGATAAGTTACCCATTATTCCTTAGATTCTGAAATGCCTCATCTTTTTCATGAATTGATTTTTAACGCCGCAAATCGTGGTGTTGAGGCGGAAGCACTTGTATACCAGCAGCAGAGATTGGATTATGCTGCCCTGGTACGGGAAGTTGAACTTGCCGCAGGCGTTTTGCTGGCTTTGGGGTTAGGGCGGGGGGAACGTCTTGCTATTTATCTTGAAAAACGATTTGAAGCAGTCATTGCTATGTTTGGTGCTTCCGTAGCAGGGGGCGTTTTTGTGCCAATCAATCCGTTACTTAAAGCAGAACAGGTTGCTTATATTCTTAAGGATTGTAACGTAAGGATATTGGTGACTTCAATTGAGCGACTTAATTTGCTCATATCAGTTTTACCGGAGTGTCATGATCTTCATGTGGTGATCATAGTTGGACCGGCAGAGAATTTTCCAGTGATTTCAGGTATGTATATTATTCTTTGGCAAGAAGCCCTGACTATGGCAAGATCAATCCATGCACATCGGTGTATTGATAGTGACATGGCTGCAATCTTGTATACTTCTGGTAGTACAGGCAAGCCTAAAGGAGTGGTGCTTTCTCATCGTAATCTGGTAACGGGCGCAAAAAGTGTTTCCCAGTACTTAAAAAATAATCAGGATGATCGAATTTTATCAGTACTACCGCTTAGTTTTGATTACGGGTTGAGTCAGCTAACAACGGCTTTTTATGTTGGCGCAACCAATGTGTTGATGAATTATTTATTACCACGCGATATCATTGACGAAGTAATACGGGAAAGCATTAGTGGTCTTGCCGCAGTTCCTTCCCTATGGATTCAGCTTGCTCAGCTAAAGTGGGAGAAGGCTACCTCACTTCGCTATATTACTAGTTCAGGAGGAGCAATGCCACGGACAACACTTGATCAGCTTCGTCGTAAACTTCCAAATACCAGTGTATTTCTAATGTATGGTTTGACAGAAGCATTTCGTTCGACCTTTTTGTCACCGGAGGAAGTGGATAGACGCCCAGACTCTATTGGCAAGGCTATACCCAATGTTGAAATATTGGTGTTACGTGAAGATGGTTCACAATGTGCGCCGGGTGAACCTGGGGAACTGGTGCATCGTGGACCGCTAGTGTCCATGGGATACTGGAATGACGCTGAGATGACTGCAAAATGTTTTAGACCTCTTCCGCGCAAGTCTGGCTTGACTATTCCAGAGATGGCTGTATGGTCAGGAGATACGGTACGTATGGATGAGGCGGGCTATTTATATTTCATTGGCCGTCGCGATGACATGATCAAAACTTCGGGTTACCGGATCAGTCCTACTGAAATCGAAGAGATTATCTACTCAACAGGGTGTATTGTGGAAGCAGCGGCGATCGGTGTGCCCCACCCCACCTTAGGCCAGGCAATTATTGTGGTGGCGGTACCGCTTGGAGGAGTGGATTTGGATCCTGAGACGTTACTGTCAGCCTGCAAGCGGCATCTTCCAGCTTTTATGGTGCCGAGTCTGGTAACGTTGCGGAAAAACCATTTGCCACGTAATCCCAACGGTAAGATTGATCGTAGAAGTGTAGCTCAGGAGCTTCAGCATACTTTTATGTCGATAGGGGCATGACGGTCATGCGTCCGAAACACGCCCCCATGAGGCAATTTCCGGTTCGCGATAATTGCCTTCAGATAGGGGGCATCTCTCTTTTACGACTAGCGCAGCGTGTTGGGCAGACTCCTTTCTATGCCTATGATAGGCGATTGATTACTGAACGTGTCAGCCTATTGCGTCGCTATCTGCCCGAGGAGATTCATCTTCGCTATGCGATGAAAGCTAACCCTATGCCCGCTGTGGTTCAGCATTTGGCTGGTCTGGTGGATGGTATTGATGTCGCTTCTGTCGGAGAGATGAAGATTGCGCTAGATACGGAAATGCTTCCTGAGAGAATTAGTTTTGCCGGTCCTGGCAAGAACGAGCATGAACTTGCTTGCGCTATTGCTGCAGGCATTGTTATTAACATGGAATCCGAGCGGGAGCTGGAACGTATCGTGACGCTAGCCGAGCAGATGGGTATTTGCCCTAAAGTTGCTGTTCGAGTCAATCCAGATTTTGAGCTTAGAGCATCTGGAATGAAAATGGGGGGAGGGGCGAAACCATTTGGTGTTGATGCAGAACGGGTTCCCGCTATGCTTATTCGTATAGGCAAACTAGGATTGGATTTAGAAGGGCTGCACATTTTCTGTGGCTCACAGAATCTTAAGACAGAAGCTATCCAGGATGCTCACGAAAAGACTTTACAGTTAGGCTTGCAACTTGCACAAACTTCATCTGTTCCGATTCGCACATTAAATATCGGAGGTGGGTTCGGAGTACCTTATTTTTCTGGCGAAATGCCACTTGACCTCGCCGCGGTGGGAGAGAATTTGCGGCATTTATTATCTAAAGGAAAACTAGGGCTTCCTGGAACCCGGTTTGTAATTGAGCTGGGACGCTACATTGTGGCAGAGGCGGGTATTTATGTATGTCGTGTGTTAGATAAAAAAATATCAAGAGGGCGAGTGTTTCTGGTGACAGATGGCGGATTGCACCATCATCTTGCTGCTTCAGGCAACTTTGGTCAGGTTATCCGTAAAAATTACCCAGTGATTATCGGCAACAAGGTAGAAATTTCTGAAACTGAAATTGCATCGGTAGTGGGTCCGTTATGTACACCACTCGATTTGCTGGCCGATGAAATGGAGTTGTCCAAGGCGGACGTTGGAGATTTTATTGTCGTATTCCAGTCTGGTGCGTATGGTTTGACAGCAAGCCCAACAGCTTTCCTAAATCACCCCATTCCGCAGGAAGTATTAGTTTAGCTTCTTCTAAAGAATGGCTGTCAGAAATTTATTCTCAGAATAATCTGCACTGAATCCTATTTAGAAAGGATATCTGAGTTTATTAACATGGATTTAAGAAACTGGGCTTATTTATGGCTTGAGATTAATCAAAATACACGTTCGACGATCATCAAAAGAGGAAAACAATATGAGTGGATTATGCGGATGGGTCGGATATGGGAGTACTGACGATGAAATTCAGCAACTTATTGAACGAATGGTTTATCCACTTATTCGATTTGATGGCAGCCAAGCTCGATCCTTGACTGGAAATGGCGCTGCTCTGATTATTGCTGCGAGCAATCGATACACTCACGTTTACCAAAAAGATGGGTGGTTAGTTGGGTTATGGGGATATGTTAGATTCCGAGATATTGAATTGAATCAGCTTGCAGGTGTTGAGGGGGTAGCCAAGGTTCTGGCAGATCAATGGCAGAAAAAAGGAGAGAGAATACTGGAAGATCTCACCGGTGAATTCGTTTGTTGCATTCTAAATAGTAACTTACAAGAAGCTATTTTAGCAACTGACCGGATGGGGACACGACCACTTCTTTATCAGGTATCCCATCAGGGCTTATTGTTTGGCTCATCGACGGATGCTATTGCAGCGCATCCGCTTGCTACACCCGAGGTCGATTTCCAGGGTTTGTATAATTATGTCTTCTTTCACATGATACCTGGCCCGGATACTGTCTACCATGGACAGAAGCGCTTACTTCCTGGTGAATATCTGAGCTATAAGAAAGGAAATGTAGAGATTAAGAAATACTGGCAAGTGCAATTTAGGGAAAAAGAAAAGAGACCATTTATTGAGCTTAAGCAGGAGTTTCTGTCTTTGCTGCATTCGAGTGTAAGTGAAGCGGTAGGAGACCAGAAAGTCGGCACATTTTTGAGTGGTGGAACTGATAGCTCGACGGTTGCTGGGATATTGGGAGAAGTGACTGGTCAACCTGCTAGAACCTACTCTATTGGATTCGAAGCCGCAGGGTACGATGAAATGGAATATGCACGTATTGCTGCAAGGCATTTTTTAACAGACCATCATGAATATTATGTCACACCTGAAGATGTCGTTACTGCTATCCCACAGATTGCGACTGTCTTTGATCAGCCCTTTGGTAATGCTTCTGCTATTCCTGCTTTTTATTGCGCGCGAATGGCCAGAGCCGATGGTCTTGATGCTTTGTTAGGAGGTGATGGTGGAGACGAGCTGTTTGGTGGCAATGTGCGCTATGCAAAGCAATATATATTTTCACTTTATGAAAATTTGCCTTCAGTATTGCGGAGAAAGGTTGTTACTCCACTAGCGCTGAATATTCCAGAAGGTAATGGCCTACAATTCGTGCGCAAGGCGCGTAGTTATATTGAGCAAGCATCGACACCCATGCCCGGGCGAATGGAAGCCTATAATCTGCTGGTGCGCTATAACCATGAGAACGTGTTTACCGGTGAATTTCTGGCAAATATAGACCCCGCCCAACCTTCAGTATTATCGCGCCAAATTTATTATCAGACGCATGCTCATAGTCTAATAAACCGTATGCTTGCTTTTGACTGGAAGTTCACGCTTGCTGATAATGATTTGCCTAAAGTAATCAAAGCGTGTGAGCTAACGGGAATGGATGTCTCTTTTCCCTTGTTAAATAATGCGATAGTAGATTTTTCTGCTCGCCTTGAACCCCAGCTTAAACTTAAGGGAACAAAGCTGCGCTATTTTTTTAAAGAAGCATTACGTGATTTTCTGCCGGATGAAATTATTCTTAAACAGAAACAAGGCTTCGGTCTTCCTGTTGGGATCTGGCTTCAAAAACACAAGTTATTGCAAGCACTGGCTGCAGATAGTTTAAATGACTTGAAATCTCGCAAAATTATTCGTTCTGATTTTATTGATAAACTACTCGGGCAATATTTGTATGAACACGCAAGTTACCACGGTACCATGATTTGGTTGTTAATGATGTTGGAACATTGGTATAAACAACGAATAAACATATAAATTTAGTTCCTTGATGCAATTTTATGACAAATGATTTTTTTACCAACTTATTTTTTATTAAATATATATTTTTTTATCATTTCATGATATTTTCGACGAAGATTAATAATTCGTCGTATTTTGGCGACAGTTAACCCATTTTAGACAATATTAATACTTGTGAAGCTTCAGTGGTGGATAAGATGAGCTGAAATAAGGATATGATTTTTATGTTCTTTTAGTCCCAATGCATATAGATAGGTTGGGGCTCTTTTTTTTGTAGGATAACACTGGAGTTTCTGGCGAATACTGATTGTTTTGAAATAAAGGAAGATTTCGAGTCAGTTCATTGATTTAGATTGGGAACTGACCAGTAAAATTAGCTTAGTTAATTATTTGTTAAAAATTTTAACCAGCTTGCTTGCTAAGGATTGTCATGAATGATATCACTGCAGCATTTCATGAATACTTTGAAGTTATTATTGCTGATACTCCAGCGTTATTAAAGAATGTATTTAATTTAAGATATCGAATTCTGTGTGTTGATAATAAATACCCAGATATTGATGCATCAAGCTATCCTGACGAACTGGAAAGTGATGAATATGACAGCCGTTCTTTGCACTTACTATTACGACATAAACCATCCAATACTTTTGTGGGGACTACACGCCTGATTTTATCTAATCGCCTAGATATTAATCAAAAATTTCCTGTTGAGTTGCATACTCAGTTTTATCCAGTATATGCCAATGTGAGCGTGCGGCGTCGGTATGCCGTTGAGATTTCCAGATTTGTTATTCTCAGTAATTTTTTCAGAAGAAAGGATGATTTTCATTTTGTGGTTGGTAAGGTTTCAAAGCAATCTGATGAGAGTGGGCGAAGGCGTTTTCCTCATCCAATGTTAGGGCTCGCTATTGGTATTATTCAAATATGTGCTAAGCATGATATATATCATTTATTTTCGGCAATGGCTCCGGCGTTGAACAGGTTATTTGGTTTTTATGGTATGCAATTTAATCCTATCGGGCCATTAGTGAGTTATCATGGGCAACGACGGCCTTATTATGTTTGCCTGATTGATGTACTGGAAAGGATGTACATAACTCATCGTGATATCTGGGAATTAGTGACTGATAATGGGAGAGTTTGGCCGGTAAATCTTGCGAATTTTAAATCGATATGTGGATGTCGGCAGGATATACTCTATACTGATACTACTAGCATTGTAACTTGCTAGCACATTCTCAGCATGGTGGCACGCATCACGAGTCATTATTTGTGCTGTATTTTTCTGCTATTTCTGTTTATCAGTGCGTCATTTACTGCAAATGCCTTAAATACCAGTGATTCGGTTGAAGTGATCGTTCATCCCGGTGTTGGTGTGCGGCATCTTTCCAGAAACTCATTGCGCGCTATTTTTGGCATGCGCCTTAGAGTATGGCAGGATGGTTCTCCTACCAGAGTGTTCGTGCTTCCTGATGATGCACCGTTGCACAATCTCTTTGCCAAAGAGAAGCTCAGTATCTTTCCCTACCAATTACGTTCGGCATGGGATCGGCTTATCTTTTCAGGGACAGGCCAAGCTCCCTTTCTAGTAAATTCTGAAGAAGAAATGCGCATTCGGGTTGCTACGACCCCGGGCGCTATCGGCTATTTGAAGAGAGTAAATATAGATGACAGCGTCCAGATTCTTCATGTTGATTAAACCTGTTATTTTAATTGATTCCCTGATACGAATAGTGATGCTATTCGTAGTACTGTATCCATCATGGGTTAGTGCGGCAGAAAGGCCAGATTTGAAGGGTTTGCAGGTGCACGGTTTCTTGAGTCAAGGATATATAAAAACAACATCAACAAGAAATGATGTGTTTGGCGATAGTACCAGAGGGAGAGGCAGTTTCGATTTTAGAGAGATAGGGGCAAACGCGTCATATCGGCCCTTGACGAATCTTCAATTCTCAGGGCAGTTGCTATCGCGCCAAACGGGTGAAGATAGTAAAGGTGGTATACGTATCGATTATGGTTTTATGGATTATACTGCGATTACGACTGAGACTAAAGAATTTGGAGTACGTTTAGGGCGAACCAAGAATCCTTTTGGTTTTTATAATGAAACTCGCGATGTGCCCTTTACTCGACCGAGTATTTTGTTGCCCCAATCGATTTACTTCGATCGTGCGCGTAATTTGGCGTTGGCTTCAGATGGAGTACAATTGTACGGTGAGTCTCGTGCCGATTGGGGTGACATTACTGTTCAGTTTGTGACAGGTTTTCCACAAATGGGTGATAAAAGTACTGAAGCAGCTGTCTTGCGCAAAAACCAGTCAGGTGAACTGGAGCCAAGATTATCTTACTTAGGTCGGTTGATTTATGAGCGAGATGGCGGGCGATTGCGTTTGGGAGTGAGCGGAGCCCAGGTCAATGCAGGGTATGATCCGGCAGCAAAGGATTATTTGAGTGCAGGCTCAATTGAATTCGTTCCGTTAATTTTTTCCGCGCAATATAATGCCGAGCACTGGAGCATTACTTCAGAATATGCATTGCGCTATATCGAGTTGAAGAATTTTTATCATCGTTCTCTCCCTGATCTAAGCTTTACCGGCGAAAGCTTTTATTTCCAGGGCATTTACCGGTTTAATCCAGCCTGGGAAGCTGTCTTACGGTATGATGTGCTTTTTATAGATAGAAAAGATCGTGATGGCAGCGAATGGCATAAAAAGACTGGCCTTCCTTCGGACAGCCGTTTTGCCAGAGATTTAACCATGGGACTACGTTGGAACATCACTCCTGCGATTATGCTGCGCGGTGAGTATCATCTCGTAAATGGCACGGCCTGGCTTTCTACACTGGATAATCCGAATCCTGTTTTTACTGATCGACATTGGAATCTCTTTGCTGCTCAGATTTCTTATCGCTTTTAAGCAGAAAGCAGCATGAGACAGAGTATTTTGGAAAAAAATACCCAGCTTATTAAGTTTAATCATGGTGCATCATCTCGGTTTGCTAGTCTGAAATGGAAGATTTCGCTACTCAGCAGCATAATTCTGCTGATAGTGGTGACGACATTCAGTATCATTAACTATCAGCGCTTCATCGATAATATTGATCATCAAAGTGATTTGCAATATCAGCGGTATGTCAAAGAGGTTGAAAAACTCATTGAGCAAATTTCATCTAGCTCGCATCAGCTGATCAGAATGATTCCTTTCCTGAAAGGAATGGATGCAGCCCTTTCCGCACAAAATAATGAGCAAATCGCAAATGCATTTGAACATCACTGGCCATTATTACAACTTGAGGATGGAATTGAGTCGGTAAGGTTTTATGATCAGTCTAATCAGCTCCTGATAGGTTGGGATAGCTTTGAACCGGATATTTATCGAGATAAACTTCTTTTGAAACATGTTCGTGAAGTCAATTTATATGAACAGCCTGCCAATCCATTAATATGCATAGAAAGTTGTATACAGTATACGATTGAGCCGCTGCTAGTGGAAGGTGTTCGTACAGGGACGATCGTTATTGGTGCTTCTCTGGCCGATGTTTTCTTGGGTTTTAAGCGAACATTCGACTCTGACATCGGGTTGTTTCTAAAAGAGAAAAAATACACGATTAAACACAATGATGTATGGTTTCCTGATTGGGAGATACGCTTGGCAGCATTGACCAGTAGAGATAAGAATCTTGAGATCCTCTATCAAACGGTAGAAGAGTACCCTGATCTTGCCAGACTGAAACAGGGCATTCAAACTGAATGGAATAAACGTTATCAACGCATAAAACTGTTTCCATTACAAGGAATCAGCATGACAGATCAGGCCCACTTGGTCGTCATTACCGATATCACAGCTACCATTGAAACGATTCGTGATTCTATTTGGCGTATAGTCGTTATCGGGCTAATTGGTTTGATTTTTTCAGAAATCCTATTATTTGCTATCCTTTCTAAGCCACTTTCACGGCTTAAGCATATTGTATTTACCTTGCCGCTTTTGGCGGGTGGTAGCTTCGGAATCTTCCGCGCTACGCTTTCTTCTGTTAATAAGAAGCAATGGTTGAAGGATGAGATTGATCTCCTTTATGAAGCTGCGGTGACGCTGTCTCATAAGCTTGAGAAGCTGGAGGATAAAGTCGTTTATCGTACAAAGCTACTTGTGCAACAACGGGACGAGTTAAGTAAAGAGAAAGATTTTATTGCACACTTGCTTGATACCGCTCAAGTCATCGTGCTGACCCAGAATGTCAAAGGTAACATAATAATGTTAAACGCATATGGCGAAATGCTGATGCGTTATACTGAAGAAGAGATTCGAGGTAAATCTTTTCTTGAGATATTGCTGCTCGACAGTGAACAGTACAATCTTGGCCAGCATTTGGAGGAGATACATTCAGGTCGACGTGAACAATTGAGGCATGAAGCCATTACCTTGTGTAATGATGGCTCAAAAAGACATATTGTTTGGCTGCACTCCCGATTATCATGGCAATCAGAAGCAGATCCATCAGTACTTTCGGTTGGTCTGGATATTACAGAATACAAACGTGTGGAAGGCCATTTGGCATGGTTGGCCGATCATGATCCGTTGACGAATCTCTATAATCGGCGTCGTTTCAGTGAAGAACTTGATCATATGATTAGTTGGGCGGAGAGATATCAACATCCAGGTGCATTATTATTTTTTGATCTTGATCGATTTAAGTATATTAATGATACCAGTGGGCATCAGGCTGGCGATTCTTTGCTGAAGATAGTTGCCGATATGTTATCTCATGCAGTTCGTGCTGCAGATATTACGGGACGTTTGGGAGGGGATGAGTTTGCAGTGATTCTGCCAGAAATTACAGCAAGCGGAGCTATTGAAGTCGCAAAGAAAATTCTGTTTCGCTTAAGTGAGGCGCAGTTAACAGTAAATGGTAGAACATATAAAATTGCAGCCAGTATCGGTATTGCTCTTTTTCCGGAGCATGGTAACAATGTGCACGATTTATTGGCTGCAGCCGATCTTGCCATGTATCAGGCTAAGGAAATAGGGCGAGGCACGTGGCATCTGTTTTCCAATGACGATCAGACGAGAGAGCGAATGTATACGCTTGTCCATTGGAAAGAGCAAATTGAGTATGCCAATTTGAATGATAAGTATCTGCTCTATTTCCAGCCGATTATGGCGCTACGTGATAGAACGATCTCCCATTATGAGGTATTACTGCGCATGTGCGGCAAGGACGGTACAATTCATTCACCTGCGGCTTTCATTGCCGCTGCAGAACATACCGGGCTCATCCATGAAATTGATCATATGGTGTTGCGTAAGGCAATTGCGCAAGCAGCCAAGATTAATAAATCAGGTAACCGAATTCGCCTATCAATTAACTTGTCCGCACATGCGTTCAATGATCCAGGATTGCTGCCAGTGATTAGACAAGAGCTTATGGATAAAGGTGTTGACCCCACTCTTTTAATGTTTGAAATAACAGAGACTGCCGCTCTGGATAATTTACCTGGAACGCGGAACCTGCTTCGGGAAATTAAGGAGCTTGGCTGCGGTTTTGTGTTGGATGATTTTGGTGTTGGTTTTTCATCTTTCTATTATTTGAGAGAGTTGCCCGTCGATGCTGTGAAGATAGATGGCTCATTCGTCCGGAATCTGGCAAGTAGTCCTGCCGATCAAATACTGGTTAAAGCCTTATGCACCGTTGCAAGGGGGTTTGGTAAGAAAATTACCGCTGAATTTGTTGAAAATGAGGAGGTGCTGGTATTGCTGGAAAAAATGGAGGTGGATTTTGCACAAGGCTATCATATTGGCAAACCTTCTGCTGCTGATGAAGTCTTTTGTTCATCGGGAGATTAATTGCAATTGTCAATAAATTAGACATTCCGTTGTACTAACGAGGGAAATAGATCAGGTTATTTTTTTCGTTCTAGTGCTGCAGCAAAGAAGCCATCGGTTTGATGAAGTACTGGCGATAGCCGCAAGTATTCGCCTGTGTCAAGCGGTATTTGCTGTTGTGCCAGCAGGTTTGCACAATTTAATTGGGTGAAATGAGAATTGCCGGAGAGAAAGTGCTCTATAATCTCCTGATTTTCCTCAGGGAGTAGGCTACAAGTGGCGTAAACCAGCCTGCCGCCTGGTTTAAGCAGGTTGGCAGCAGAAGAAAGGATAGTTGCCTGTTTACATTTTAATTCCTCGATACTTTGCGGTGTTTGCCGCCATTTCAGATCTGGGTTGCGGCGTAATGTTCCTAATCCACTGCAAGGCACGTCAACGAGTACTCGATCTATTTTTCCATACAGGCGTTTTATCCTAATGTCATTTTCACTGCTGATGCGTTGCGGATGTAAATTGGACAAACCAGAACGCTTGAGACGTGGTTTCAGATTGTTAAGACGTTTCTCAGAGATATCGAAAGCGTAAATTCGGCCTTGGGAGTGCATGAGCGCACCCAGCATCAATGCTTTACCACCAGCACCTGCACAGAAATCAACAACCATTTCGCCCCGCCGGGATGCGAGCAGATAGCCCAGAATCTGGCTGCCTTCATCCTGTACTTCTATTTTTCCGGAAAGAAAGAGCGGATCTTTATTAATGGCGGGCTTGCCAGTTAGGCGAATGCCGATAGGTGAGTAGGGTGTAGCATGGGCCTCGATATTTTTCTGATTTAATAGTGTGAGTATCTCGTCACGTTTTGCAAGCAGGGTATTAACGCGTAGGTCTAAAGGGGCTGGCTGCTGTAGCGCCTGGCCCAGTCTGAGAATCTCAGCATCGGGTAAAAATTTTTTTAATTTTTCCATTAGCCATTCAGGGAATTCTGCCTGAATGGCAAGCGGCTGCGATGCCAATGTGATTGCCTTGATGTGCGCGAGCCATTTAGCTTCGCTTTCATTGATGAAGGTGGTCAGCTCGCGCAGATTCATGCCTTCAAATTTGACCAGGTAAGCCAGAAGCAGGCTGCGGGGTGTTGCTTTCTCAGTCAAGCACTCCAGAAAGAATCTGTGACGCAAAATACCGAACACTATCTCTGCAATGACGGCTCGATCGTTCTGGCCTGCCATTGGATGATCACGGAAAAATAGACGGAGCAGGGTATCGGCGGGGGATTTCAGCGGTAATACAGTACGAATGGCTATTGTAGCCATGTCGAGTTGGGCGAGCGTTGGGCGCATGATTACTTATTAGATAAGGAATGATTCGTGAGTGTCTCAAGTTGATCCATAGAGCATTCAGCTTTTTGGCAAAAGGTATACTCGCTGATTAAAGATTTGCAAGGATTCATTTAGAAACCATCAATGCTTTTGAAGCAAATTTTCATTGATCCAAGCGAGGTGAATATAAAACATGGTGTTCTACGGTTGTTGATCGAATTTTTACACGGCTATTGATGAGCGTAAGACGATCTTCCAGGAACCAGCGCACGGCTTGCGGGTAAATTCGATGTTCTTGCTGGAGAACACGCGTAGCCAAAGTTTCAGCGGTATCTTCAGGAAGCACAGGTACTGCAGCCTGAATAATGATGGGCCCATGATCGAGTTGGGGGGTAACAAAGTGCACTGTACATCCGTGAATTTTTACGCCTTCCTGTAAGGCGCGTGCATGTGTATTCAAGCCGGAAAAAGCAGGTAATAAGGAGGGGTGAATATTAATCAATCGATTTTGATAACGGCTAATAAAACTGTTACCAAGAATGCGCATAAAGCCAGCGAGTGCGACCAAGTCGGGCTGACAGGTATCAATTCTTTCTGCCAGCGCAGCATCGAACGTTTCGCGATCCGGATAAGCACGATGATCGATGACATGAGTCTGGATATGACGCGATCGAGCAATTTCCAGCCCTGTTGCAGCCGGATTGTTACTGATCACAGTGATGGTCTGAGCTGGGAGTTGTGCATCGAGTAGCGTTTGCATGTTGCTACCACGACCAGAAATAAGAATAACTAGTGATTTCATCATGCCTTATTGGCTAGGCAATCAAAATGATTGGTTCGTCGGCGTGACGTTGCTTGATATGGCCGATTCTCCAGACAGTTTCTCCACAGGCTTGCAAAACGGCCATCGCTTCATCAGCATGCTCGGGTGCAATCACTAGAGCCATTCCTATACCGCAATTGAAAACCCGGAACATTTCTTCCTCAGCAACGTTGCCTTGCCGTTGCAACCAATCAAATAAGAGAGGAATTTGCCAGGCATTCTTCTGGACATAGGCCATCATTCCCGTAGGCAGAATGCGTGGAATGTTTTCTAGTAGTCCCCCACCGGTAATGTGGGCAAGGCCTTTTACAGGCAATTGTCTGATTAATTCCAATACAGGTTTTACGTAGATACGGGTTGGCGCCATGATGGCTTTCAGCAGGGTGCTATTCCCTAACTTGGTGTTTAAATCGACAGGATGTTTTTCAATAATTTTGCGAATCAATGAAAATCCATTGGAATGTGCACCATTCGAGGCGATGCCAAGAATAATATCGTTTTCCGAAATAGTCGATCCATTGATGATGCTGCTTTTCTCTACGATTCCTACAGCAAAGCCAGCCAGATCGTATTCATTTTCCGGATACATGCCGGGCATTTCAGCTGTTTCTCCACCAATCAAGGCACAGCCAGCTTGCTCACAACCTGCTGCAATACCTTGAACAACGCGAGTGGCGATATCTACATTCAAGCTGCCGCAAGCAAAATAATCCAGAAAGAACAGCGGTTCTGCACCCTGAACGAGGATATCATTGACGCTCATGGCAACTAAATCGATTCCGATACTGTCGTGCTGGTTAAACTGGAAGGCAACCTTTAATTTGGTGCCTACACCATCGGTTCCAGATACCAATACAGGATTACGGTATTTCTGGGGAACTTCAAACAGTGCGCCAAAGCCTCCAATGCCGGCAAGTATTTCCGGGCGCCATGTGCGCTGGGCAAAAGGTTTGATTCTCTCAACCAGAAGATTACCTGCATCAATGTTAACACCGGCATCGCGATAGGATAGCTGGTCTGGTTTGGGATGTTGGGGGTTAGATGAAGTCAAGTTGAGTTCTCACTAGGTTACAGATAGAGTGCCACTTTCCTGAAATCGTAATTTTACCGCAAATGAACGCTAAACACTCTGAGGATCCACATTATCTTTGGTGGATCATCTTGATCGGTGCACTGGGGGTATTGATATATCTTCTAAGTCCAATACTGACACCATTTTTACTGGCTGCAGTGATTGCCTATATGGGTAATCCACTCGTTTCGTGGCTGTCGACTAGGAAATTTTCCCGCACCTTGGGAACGGTGCTGGTCATGCTGTTATCACTAGGAGCATTCACCACCTTGATTCTAGTTATGATGCCATTGTTTGAGAGAGAGGTAATGCGGTTGGTGGAGCGTGCTCCGGATTATCTTGAAACCGTTAAGAATCAGTGGATTCCCTGGCTGAAAACAACACTGGGGATCGATTTGCAACTGGACGTGGCCATGCTCAGGCAAGCCTTGGCAGAACACTGGAAGAGCGCTGGGGGTGTTGCTGCCAAGATGCTGCCCTCACTGACGAGCGGTGGCATGGTGATATTGGATTTTTTAATGAATTTGCTGCTTGTGCCAGTCGTGCTGTTTTACCTGCTGCGAGATTGGAATGCTTTGATTTCCCAGATCAATGGATGGATACCGCCAGTCTGGCGAAAGCAGCTATACCCGCTAGTGCATGAAACTGACCGGGTCTTGGCAGAATTCCTGCGCGGACAGATTGCTGTCATTATTCTGATGAGCGGTTTTTATGTGACAGGCTTATGGGGGGTTGGACTGGAATTTGCCTTACCGATCGGTCTTCTGGCGGGCATGCTGGTATTTGTACCCTATCTGGGTGCAATCGTGGGTTTAGCACTTGCGACATTTGCCGCAGTCATGCAGTTTCAGGAATGGAGCGGCGTGATGACAGTCTGGGGTGTGTTCGCTATAGGCCAGTTACTCGAAAGCATGCTGATCACGCCTTGGCTGGTGGGCGAGCGCATTGGCCTGCATCCAGTCATGGTCATTTTTGCATTACTAGCCTTTGGTCAGTTATTTGGATTTATTGGTATTTTATTAGCGCTGCCGATCAGTGCCGTCTTGCTGGTATGGCTCAGGCATCTGCGTAAGCAATATTTGGATACAATGCAATCTTGACTGGTTCTTTGAGGCGATCATTTACTTTTTGTAACTTAACTTTCACTGCTTAGTTTGGATGATTGCAGACCGATAAATTACGGAAGAATGTAATTTTTTTAATCGATATTTCCTTGATTTGCCAGAGATCGCCTTTATGTTAGCGCCATCCGATTCATGGAAATTTACTCATGGTTACTGTCCGTCATCCTGCGGTAGCGGGGTTATTTTATTCAGCCGATACCCAGCAACTGACTGAAAGTATCGAGCAATTGTTGCGCGTTGCGCAGGCGCATAAGTCAATACCCAAAGCATTAATTGTGCCGCATGCGGGCTATATTTATTCGGGTGCGGTTGCAGCATCCGCATATGCTACCCTTTATCCTTTTGCTGAGCGTATCCGGCATGTCATCTTGCTGGGTCCTGCACACAGGGTTGCAGTGCGCGGTCTGGCATTGCCAGGTGTAGATGCTTTTGCTACCCCCTTGGGCACGGTGATGGTGGATACCGTTAGCATCGGTAAAGTTGCACACCTGCCACAACTGACAATCAATGCGCGAGCCCATGTGCTGGAGCATTCGCTGGAGGTGCAGTTGCCTTTCTTGCAAAGTATCTTAACGGATTTTTCGATCTTGCCATTGGTCGTGGGAATGGCCTCTGCTGAAGAGGTTGCCGCGGTATTGGACTGCTTGTGGGGAGGGGAGGAAACATTGATTATCATCAGTTCCGATCTTTCCCACTATTTACCCTATGAGTTCGCGCAACGCGAAGATAATGAGACTGCTCTATCCATTCTTCAATTACACCAATTCATTGATCACAAGCAGGCTTGTGGGGCAACACCTATTAATGGTCTGATTGCGACAGTGCGCAAGCATCAGTTGACGCCACATCTGCTGGATTTGCGCAACTCGGGTGATACAGCGGGTTCACGCGATCAGGTAGTAGGTTATGGCGCGTTTGCTTTTACATTGTCTAATTTGTCCTCAAAGAGCACTGGATATGCGGGTTGATCAAGGAAAGGAGTTGTTGTCGATTGGGCGGGGGGCGATTGCCTCTGCTTTAAATGTCGCTTATCAATCGGGTGCCGATGAGCGCGTGCCATGGCTGCAAGAATTGGGCGCGTGTTTTGTCACGCTCATGCAGCAGGGTCTATTGCGTGGTTGCATCGGCTCACTTCATGCACAACAATCATTGCTAATGGATGTCAAATGCAATGCAATTTCTGCTGCTTTACATGATCCGCGTTTTGCACCTTTGCGCACTGCTGAGTTTGATGATATTGAAATCGAAATTTCAGTGCTATCGCCGGTGCGGGCGATGGAAGTGCG
>CAZKPL010000035.1:0-27804 GCA_964554625.1 uncultured Nitrosomonas sp.
GAAATGATGAAGCACAGCCCAAAAGCTACATCTTCGGATTGGAAGGCTATTATCGTTCCCATGATAATAATTGTTTTATTTATTATGCTGCTAATTAAGTTAGTTTAAGCCAAGTTTTTATTGGCACAAGAGCCTGATAACTAAGAAGAAATTATGATGGCCTTATCTGCCGATCAGCACTATTAAATTAAGTAAAATATATTTAATAGTCAAAAAATTCTACGGCCGTGGCGTTGCCAATCACTTCTAAATGGGGCTGGGCAGCGATCTCGCCCAGCCCCCCCATTTGGATAATTACGCAACAGCCCGCTACATCAGCGTGTCTTCAAGAATTCGATCAGCGCATATTTATCTTCATCCGAAAGCTCTGCTCCAAAGTAGTGCCCCTGATTTTCAAAGAGATCCGGGCAGAGACTTTCGCCAGTGTTGGGATCAAGACTTGCAAACTGACCAATAGGAGTCCCAGGGGGAAGCGTGACTACACCAGATGGAGTCGGCAATCGTACTGAGTCGGTAGTGCGCAGGATCGAACTGGGTTCATCTCGCTTATCAGGATTCAGCAACAGATCCATTGCATCCTGGTATGCTGTGATACGACCAGCCACTGATGGATCACCGATGCTTCGGCCCAGCCTGTTATTGTGAAAGAAAGGAGCCGTTGCCCAAACACCCACAAGAGGCATATCACGGTAAAAACCTGGTCCGCCGGTAGGCCGTTCCTTATATTGATCCGAAGAAAATGCAGCCCAGATGTGGCCAGCTATCCAGTTAGTAGTACGGGCACGACAGCTGTTCGTACCAATCTCAGTAAAAGGATGAATCAAATCGTCAGAGAGAACATCTCGCCTTAACGAACGGTCTCCATCAGAATGGCATGATTCGCATGCCTGAAAAAAGACTTTTTTACCCTTCCCTACCACTTTCCAATCGATATAATGTGCGCCTTCCGGGGCATGCACCAAGCGTGGCGCACGTGGCGTTTGAAGAAATGCGCAGAGCTTGCCTACCGACTCTTCCGCTTGCAGGAGCTCTGGGCATACCTGCCTGCACTCTGCGAGGTTAATGGGCGTTTGGCTCCCGCCAGGGCCGTTGGCAAGGTGCCCAATCATGCACTCTGCAGCACACATACCGATATTGAAATAGACACGAAGTGTCGCCTGCTCACAACCAATATCATCTTCTCCTCCCTGCCCGTTACGATGAACGCGAGCAGGCTCGCCATTAACAGTCACATCAAAGAATGGACGATCCGGTACTGACCAGATCGGTGTAATCATTCCCGGATTATTAATGTGATCATTCTCCAGTAAAGTGGTATCGACAGTGCCAGGAGCCCAGCTGGAAAAGATTTGATAGCGCGGATCGTGCGGCGAAAGGTGGCCCTTAAAAAGCTTGTCGATCCGCAGATATTGATTCCCCACTGTAGGATGAATGTTTTCTTCTTGTGGATTATTTAGATTTGCAGGAGGACGAACTGGATCAAACCCAGCATGACAAGCGGCACAGGTAATCCCTATAAGCGGAGGCCCTCCTGAGGGATTTGGAAACTTGCGCACTCCTATGACACCGGCGGACTCAGGATCTGCACATCGATCGAAATAGCCCGTCGATGCATCACCTGACGTGCAGTCTGGGTCATTAATAACCCCATACTCGTCAAAGCGATTATCCCGTGGCCAGGTTAACATTTGGTCAAAACCAATCTGCAAACTGAAGGGAGCATTAGGCAAGATAAGACTAAAAAAACGCTCTCCTCCAAAAGTACTGTTGAACCAGATATTGCGCCCTTCTGTAATATCCTTTCTGTTTTCTGCAAAACATACTGCTGTGAGTGATAACATAGCGATACACAGCATAATGGCGGGTAGCATTTTTCTCATGCTGCTCTCCTCCTTAAAAGTAGGAATCACATTTGAGGATATAGAAAAAATAAATAGCAATTAAAAATATTATAGGTAGAAATAATTAGCAACATACCAAAGATATATTGTTACTATTTAAATCGCTAAAATCCATCAGTATACTTGGCATCTTGCTAACCTTAAGAATTCCTCAACTTTCCGTACTGGTTAGCAATCTTGTGTACCAATGCTCATCTCCCCTAATCCCCGCCATCACAAAAGATCAACTCTTCATCCGGTTGGTTTTTTTCGCCTATTCACGCGTATTCGCGGGGGATCGTGCGGATTCTTGCGGACTTCGAAGTTTCAAGAAATCCCACAAACTTGCTTATTTTTTCTCTCTTCGTCCCATTATTCTCTTTACCCCTGCCCGTCATGCAAGTGCGAAATCCACAAGCTCATATTTTCTATCATATATAAATCAATGAATTACGCTCGGACTAATCATGTGGTTGATTTTCAGCATTGACAGGTAATCACTACTGTCCAGCTTATTAATGATGCGAGACGCTGCAAACCTCGACTGAAGCGGAATTCTAAGCGATAAAAGGTGGCATCGATTCAGGCAAACTTCCAGGATTTATCCGGGAGGATGCCATGAACGCTGGCAAGACACTTTTCACCCAAATAATGGACTTCCTGCCGTGGACAACTTTCACTCCATATATCGAATGGTATGGTGACGATCGCGGTGTTTGAACGATGACTTGCGCCGAGCAGTATCACGTCATAGCCCTTGCCAATTGACTTATCGCAAGAGTCTACAGGATATCAAAGTCTACCTTGGCGCTCAGGCTGGAAAGCTTTATCACATGGGATTTCGCAGACCAGTCAAGCGATCGACACCAGTTGAAGGCAACGAATCTCGCAACCGGTGGATTTACGCCACTTTTGGGCAGCATCTGATTGCTCAAGCACATGATCTCTACATCAAGGATAACTTTGGCCTAGATTCATTAAATACCGTTTATGTGTTTGATTCAGCAACAATAGACCTGTGCTTGCCAGTATTCCCGTGAATGCATCGCCTCACGACTAAGACTGTCGTGAAGATACCTACGCTGCTTGATCTGAAGGGTAATATCCCAAGCCTTCTTCATATCTCAGACAGCAAGATGGCCGACGTGCATGCACTTGATTCGTTGCAGTCAGCGCCTGGTGTAATATTTTCTGTCCGATGGTTAATGCAACAGAGCCCAAAAGTTGGAGTAGGGGTTGCACGGTAAATCGTTTAGAATGTTGTTCAAGTCAACCGAGAAATCTTCCTTACCGGAAATTTTATGCAACAGCAAAAAGATCTTTTTACGCATCAGGATACTCTGGCTAATTTGCACGAAAATATCCCACTAACGGAAAAACTGCGTTTCCTGCATCAAATCATTCGCCAGGATTTTCCATTCCTTGATCGTTTGGCAATAGCGCTATTTGATGAAAAAACGCAAATTCTCAAAACTTACACGCACAGCACTGAGGGAAATGATAGCCCGGTAACAACGTATGAAGCGCCACTCAGCTCAGCGCCTTCGTTGCACGCCATCATCGCGCATCGCCGCCCTCGTTTGGTACAGGATCTTAATATTTTCTCCCAAGGCACGCATGAGCACACCAAGCGCATCGCTGCCAAAGGGTACAAATCCAGTTACACCATGCCGCTGTATCAAGGCAGAACTTTTATTGGTTTTTTGTTCTTTAACTCGTTGCAGGAGCATCCTTTTACACCACAATCGTTGCGTCAAATTGATATTTATGGGCATTTGGTCGCGCTGATGGTGATCAATGAACTGACGGCAATCCGCACGCTAATTGCCGCAGTCCGCGCAGCACGCAGCATGACGCATTATCGTGACTTGGAAACCGGCTCACATATCGACCGCACTGCACACTATGCACGCCTGATTGCTCGCGAACTTGCCGGCAACTATGACATTACGGATGAGCAGATTGAGCATATTTTTCTATTCTCACCGATGCATGATGTGGGCAAGATCGGCATTCCGGATAACATTCTGCGCAAACCCAGTCGGCTTGACGACAGTGAATTCGATGTGATGAAAACACATCCGGAAAAAGGTCGCGAAATTATCGAAGCCGTGCTGAAAGATTTCAGTTTAGGCACTTTCGGTCATGTCGATATTTTGCGCAATATTGCGGAATATCATCACGAAGCGATGGATGGCAGCGGCTATCCCAAGGGTTTGAAAGGCGATGAGATTCCAATTGAAGCACGCATCAGCGCGGTTGCGGATGTGTTTGACGCTTTGACATCCCGCCGCGTGTACAAAGCAGCATGGACAAATGAAGAAGCTTTTGCAGTCTTACAGAAAATGTCGAATGCCAAACTGGACCGCGATTGCGTCAATGCATTGATCAACAATCTCGATAAAGTCATAGCGATCCAGCAGCAGTTCCGCGATGAAGAATTGATTTGACGGCTTTGTTGCATTATCCGCAAGAACATGTTTGAGATAAGCAGATTTACCATCCTTCAAAACCAAGCGCGGCTTCTCATCCGTTGAATATTTCATTGGTCAAATAAGTGCAGTAAATCGCTATTCACTTTCCATCTATTGTCATTGATCCCAAGATCAGCAAACCCAAAGTTTTATGAAACATTCCGATTAGTATTATTCAACATAGTGGATTAGGCATCCTTATTAAGAGGTGTTTAGCATAAACCAATTTACTGCCTGATTATTAATTAGAGATCAGCCTATGTCAATTTCGGTCAAGGAAGAACGTCAGCAACTGGAGTTGTCCCCTTTGAACGGACACATTATATTCTGGTTAAAGGAAATGAAAGATGACTCAAAACTATAAACCTGCCTACCCGGCGGAGTTTCGCCAACAGATGGTGGAATTGGTTGCATCAGGCAGCTGTCCTAAGCAGCTATCCAAGGAATTTGGCTGCCACTACACTTCGATCCAGGCATGGTGCCGTGCAGCGGGTGTTCAATACCGGTCTAACCAGGTAACTGCCACGGTCCCGGTATCCAGTCGTGCTCCCTTGAATTCTAACGAACGGCAGGAGCTGATGGAATTGCGCAAAAAGCTCAAGCGTGTGGAGATGGAGCGTGACATATTGGCAAAGGCTACGGCCTGGTTTGCAAACAACAAAGACTGATTGGGAAGGTATGCCAATTGATCAAGGCAAACCAGGCGCAATTTCCGACCCGTATACTAGGTGAGGTTCCTGGTGGGTTGATCATTCGGTGAGACCATGACAGCCAGTTTGGTGATCAGTGCCCTGAATATGGCTCTGATCACCCGCAAACCAGGTGAGGTGATTCATCACAGCGATCAGGGCAGTCAATACACCCGCGTTGCGTTCGGCAAGCGATGCAAGGAAATGGGAGTTCGCCCCTCCATGAGTAGGCTGGGCGATGCCTATGACAATGCAATGGCTGAAAGTTTTTTTGCCAGTCTGGAATGTGAGCTGATCGACAGGCGTTCGTGGAAAAATAAAACCGAAGCAAGGCTGGCCATATTCACTCGGATCGAGTCCTGGTATAACCCAACCCGCAGGCATTCTGGGCTTGGATATTTATCACCCAACAATTTTGAAAGAAAACTGAATAAGGAAAATCATATCACGATAAACTACAATCCTCTTTCACAGGCCGAAACTCTCTCGGCTCAGTGAAAAAAATGTCCGTCAAAATGAGACAACTCCAAACCATATCCTTGATGATATATTCGAGCACTAAATATTTTGAGTGTTTAAGGAGAAGAATATGATGAACCTTCCATTTCAAAGTGATGCGCTGGGTAAATTAACTTTACGTCTCACGGTAGGAATATTAATGTTATTTCATGGCGTACATAAGATATTCAACCCAAGCTCTCTCGATTTTATTAGCAAACAACTTGTTAACGTTGATCTGCCTCAGAATCTGGCTTATGGAGTTTATTTGGGAGAAGTCATTGCACCGCTCATGATTATTCTTGGAGTTTTTGCCCGGTTTGGTGGTTTACTCATTTTCAGTAACATGATATTTGCAATAGTACTTGCACATCGCAGTCAATTATTTACATTAACAGATACCGGCGGATATACACTGGAACTGCAAATATTCTTTTTACTTACAGGACTTGCGGTGTTCTTTCTTGGAAGTGGCAGAATTGCCGTTAAACCAGACTAGAAACCATAGGATTTAATAATCCCCCGGCATAGCCGGGAATTGCCTTATTTAATCAAAGGCCGATGCAGGCCGTGCCGTGAATGCGGTGCTTGACACCATCGTTAAAACTATTGTCAATGGTGAGGATGTATCGCTGGCCCGGCTTCGGTTCTTTAAAACATCCAGCGTGCTGCTCGTGAAGGCAAGAAACTTTCGATCGCTGCAACAATCGCACCAAAATTCACTGCTGGCGCAACTTTCAAATCAGGGTGGTGTTCTAGAACATGTTAGCTTGTTGCGCCTCTTGAAAGTCAGATTAAATCTGCTTAAAAATATGATGCTACAAGGAAATTTTTAAGTATGCTGTTTCTTTACAAAGAAAGTAAAGTCAAACTAACGGTATACTTATCGTACCTCAAAAATTAGGTACGCCCCCAGAATAACGAATGGGAATTATGGTTATGCATCTTTGATGCCTTACTGTTTGATCAGCAACTACCCCTCCTCACAGGCAATTCGATCTCCTGCGTCTAAGCACATGCTCCCGTGCTGACAAATCAACATCCTCTTATTCAGAGCAATCCTTCTTGGTATCCGATCGAAGGGCCGGCATGTTAACCCAGTTAGTCTTCCCGCTTCGACATTACCTGAGTTAGTTGAATACCAGCACCTTCGTATTTTTTAATCTCCTACTTCAGCTTTCTCACCTATCAGGAATCATTAAGTGGAACATCATGATAGGTTTTGACATGAGGCCCGAGATAAACTCGAGCATATATCCTTACCAGTGAGAGGCCAACGATAACAAAACTCAAGGCCAGGACAAAAGCGAACAACACCTGGTCTGTATGAATATGCGTGAAAACAAGATCTATGCCGAGGAAAGAGGGTGTAATCGGAAAACCCATCAGTCCCAAGCAGGCAAGCAGAAATATGAAAGCTTGTCCAGGATATTCATAAACATGACCGTGCTTCCCTTTCAAGTCAGTTCCGGGCTCCAGTCTGCTCGTCCAGCTCAGACAAAGGAACCCGATCAAGCCTGCAAGAGCTACACCGCTCAGGAAGATTTGAAGCTCCAGATCTGTCACCTCTTCATAGAACGACATCGCCAGCGCCATCCACAGATAGTTCATGATAATGAAGAACCAACTGAGACGAGGGCTCATCCTCTCAGTGAAGGACTTGAGCACCACAACCAGACCTATCAGGGCAAACAGTGTCGGCAGGAAGGCTTGCACTTCTGCTGGCAGTGATTGCTTGAAGTGCAGGCAGGCTAGTCCGCCGATAAAAGTTGCAGTCACAATCAAAAACCCTTGAACTCCCGACAATACAAGATTCAGCTTGCGGCCGATCCACTTCACCGGATCCCAGAAAAATACATACATGAAAGAATCGAGATTGAATTCTTTCACGCCCAGCATATACATGGAGTACCCGATCCCTTTGAAAGCCGTGTGCTCATCGGAAGGCTGCCGAGGAACAAAGTGATAAAACTGGTCCCGGATGAGATAGGTTACCACCGATGGTGAGACCAGCAGTTGATAGCAACGAAGGAACGCATTACCTGCGAAATGAATCAAGGCTACATCATAAAAGCCCAACGCGATTTCGATGAAGATGATCCCAATCTGTGCGATTGAAGAGTAAGCAATCTGCGTTTTGATCGTCGATTGTACGCGCGCAATAAACGTAGCGACAATACTGGTAAACAGTCCGAGCAGGAGCACGATTGACACGATAGCTATCTGGCTTTCCCAGAAAGGATAAGTGCGGAGCAGAAGAAATGCTCCCAGGTGTGCCGAGAGAGAGCCATAGAAGATTGCACTGGATGGTGTCGGTCCTTCCATCGCGCGCGGCACCCATGATGAAAATGGAAGCTGACCCGATTTAACTGCGGCAGCCAGCACCAACATGAGGGATATCAGGATGCCCACTTCGGCGTTATCCTGGAGAGCTTGACTCACCAACTCTGGATGCAACAGTTTCGAGAACACGATGTTTTCATGCCACAGATGATGACTCATCCAGATAACCAGAATCAGACCCATATCGGCAACGCGAAACACGGTAAATACCTTCAGGGCATTTTTTACCGGGAGATACCGTGCTCTATAGAACCCGATCAGCAAGAAAGAAGTGATCCCAAATACTTCCCATCCGATGAAAAGGGTCTCGAAGTTTCCCGAGAATATAATGACGTTATAGCCGATATAAAAAAACAGAATCGTATTGAAAAAGCGTTTATAACCCTGTTCTCGATGCAGGTACCATCTGGAATACACCGTTATCATGAAAACCAGAAAGGAACCGACAAAGAGATAAACCGCAGTGATCTTATCGAAATAGAGTGAAATGAAAAACTGATAACGTTCCGTATCATAAAGAATAAGCTCAACTGTCTGGAGCGTCGGATAGCCACCGGCCAGCCAAAGAGCTAGGAATGCCCAACCAATAACCATTTGGATGCCCGTGGTAGAGTAGGCTATCCACGAGATAGCATCCTCCTTCCGCGGTGGAATAATCATGCTCAGAACAAATCCAATCAGTGGGATGAATATGAACAGTTTGAGCAGGGATGTCAGTAGCGGTGTCATTTTTGCTCCTTATCAATGAAGTAGACGGGTAAATTCTCTTGGGTTGCTTCGACAATATTGGTGAACTCTGCTTTCTTGGCTTGCTCCATCAATTTCGAAATATCTGATATGGTCTCCAACCCCTGCAGTAAAGGTTTATACACAGTCGAGAAATTTCCGTCCTTGAATAAGTGAAGCTGGCCCGTTTCCGGATGTACCACCACGGTGTGCACCCAATAATTTTCATAAAACGAATAATTTGCTGCAGCCGCCTTGATCACCTTCAGCACTACATCAGGATAGTGCTCTATGATGACCAGGAGACGCACAGGATCGTGCACTTCGATCATCTGGCTTGGCAGGCCGGTTCTCAGATCACCATCAGCGCCGTTTGCCACCCCGATCAGTCCCATAACGTTGTGGGGCAGCTTTGTTCCCGCACCCATTTTATGATTGTCGGTTCGGGAGAAAAAATACTCGAGATCGATACCTCCCATAACCGGCGCGATGGGTCCCATGGAGATAGTGAGGAACTTGCCCTCGGGATCGGCTCGGTAATCGTAGGAACTCGATGACGCCCGTCTGTCCAGAAACAGGTTTTCGGACAAACTGCGTCTACCGACAATACAAACCGCATTGGTGGCGTGATTGAGTTCCGGCCGGGGTTCGAATAACGAGACCGACCTACGGCGGATTTCTTCATGAATCTCTCTGGGACTCATCTTGGTGTTGATGGACACCAGCCTTCTTGATCTCTCTTTCGCATGCAGATCCAGGGCCTCGGTGAATACCAGAGAATTTCTCTTGTGTATTGCCGCATTCTCCGGCGAGAGCTTCTTCTCATCGAAAAATACCACTTCGTCACGCGTGGTATCGTGCAGACCCGGAACGAATTGCGTCCCCGGTGGAATAACGATGCCTTTTGCAGCAAGTCCCTCCCTGACCTTGGGGTGATTAGCCATATAGCAGAAGGTTCTCGCATTGACCGAACCGGGTCTACCGCCGCAAGCTCCACAATCGTAAGCAGCGTAGTGGGGGTTGTTAACGCTGGTGGCACCATGACCGATGATGTAGACGATGGGTGCAAAGGTCTTTGCCACGCCATTCAGCGAGGTACTGTTCAGAACACCTTCCACCCGCTGAATCATCTCCGGAATGGTGAATCCGATCTGTAATCCGTTTTCCTTGTCTTCCGGGCTCTTATTCTCGATGGTGAGCTCCGAAACTTCGCTCATATGAGCAAAGGAGGAAGCCATGGCAGGCATATCGGACGGCCTAAAGACATTCAGTGCCAACCTGAGGGCAGACACGAATCCAAGAGTCTGGGAAATCAGCCAGCCGTGAAAAAGAGAATGCGACGACTTCGAGAAATGAGCTTCTTTCTTTATCTTTCCATTACTGCCCACCTCTTTGACCAAGTATTTCGGGAAAACGGGAGCGGGGCAGCATTTGGTATAGAATTTTCCATTCTCCGGCTGATAATACAGCTCCACATTGAAAAATCCTGCAGTCGTAAAGGTTTCGCAATTCGGATCGAGCTGTTCGAGGTAGCGACGAAACGAAGTAAGCCGGTCATCAATACAAAAGAAAGTCTGAAAGCTTTTGTTCTCAATCTTCCTTTCCCAGCTCTTATCCTGGTGGGCAATACCAGTCAGTACCTGGTCATAATAAGACCATTCGAAAGCATCATGCCAGAGTGAAAAAGCTTCGTCCACTTCCGTTTCAGGCACATCGTCGAAAAGGGCAATCGGCCTCTCTTCCAGAATGCTGCCGATCGGCTGCCAGCTTTCCCCGAAATAGGAGTCCAGCGCGTCAATTTCCATGAGGAGCTCGAAGACGATCAGATCGTGAAGTGTAATCTCCTTCGGATTGAGGAGGGATTCCGGTTGTTCCTCGATAGTGCCCACTATGCCCGACCACCCGGGATGAGCAAACTGCTGATCATACAAATACTGTTCGTAGAGCGATTCGTCCCCCACAACGATCTTCAGCAGATCCTTTAACTCGCAATCTCCAGAAATAAGCAATTGTTTGGCTCTTTTGGTTTTGAAGAAACTTGCGAAACTCTTCTCCTCCATTTCCCTCAAAGCAGCAAGAAAGCCTTTATGTCCGATGGGAAAACTCCAGACGGAAATTCCCTGATCAAGATAGCTGCAAAGTATCCGAAAAAGAAGCGGATGAACCATCAAATCCAGATCAATCGGATATTTTCTCTTCCAGTTTTTTCTGAGCTGCCCCACACGAGGAGTAACGGATTCGTCATACTTCTTGTGAAGCAGTTTTTGCATCCATTCATCAAGATGCTCGGCCCCTTTGCGCTCGGTAATAACCCTCTCCAAGACATCCTTGCGAATACGCCGGGACTCATAGAGCTCCCTGTATTCCCCCAGCGCCAACGTAGGAAAGTAGCCAAATATTCTTTTTGCGTGTCGTATGCCATCATAGAACTTGTGATGCTGAAATGCATGCAAGGTGTTATGATGAATGAAGTTTTTCAGCGGAGCTTGGTTTGGTAAATGATGCTTCAGATCATGGATTACCTTGTGCTTATCGAAAACAACAGAGGCCTCTGTCAGTTCTTTTGAAGAATCCTTTACCAGCCTGATCTTTGCTTCCTCTTTTTGTACTTGTTTATCCTTATCAATTACTGCTGACATAATATTATAGAGTCCTTTTCGTGATTGTCTTCCGGGCTAAATTTTCCCGATCACCCCAAACAAGGTTCGAGATAGCGGCCAACCAACATTTACCTTCCTATCTCGCTCAGCGAGTCATACAGCTTAGTAAAGGACGATGTTGATATTGGCATAACCTTTCTCTCAAAACGTATATCTGGATTGAAAGCCCAATTCATCGGTTCGAATAACAAAGTAAATTACTCAACTATTAACTTAACATGATGTTTGTGAAAAAATTGTTGACACTCGTGAAAAATTCGTGAAGATAAAAATTATTACGACTAAAAATAAACTCAGATTTTCCATCAGGAAAATTTTCTAATAGAAGCTAATAGAATAAGTTTTTAAAAATAAGGATAATTTGGTGAATTAGCCCCGGCTGGTTTATGTATGTTTTTCTTCCCGAGGATTGCGTGGATTTTGAGCTTCGCTTTATCAATAAAGAGATATCAGCTTGGGGCGGCATGGGATTAATGAAGCAAATGCTGGACCGGATTGGATTCAATACGGCTGTGGAAAGCTGCGGTTTGCCACAACCTGGCAGTAATAGAGGTTATGCCCCCAGTTTGATTTGGAAATGGAATGAGATAAGTTGGCGGGCAAAGGGGCGGTGTTGCTCCGGGTGTGGACAATGGTTTTAGTGATAATCTGTTTCTGGATGATTTAGACAGGCGTGGCATGCATTACCTGATTGCTCTGCACCTTATCGTGCGCGATCCACCACTTTGGGATACATCAGAGTTTTTTATAGGTTACCCAAGCTTCCCGAATGCCAGAAAAATAGCGTTCCGCGCCACACCAATGCCAAACCGATCTACTACCTCGGCTATCGTAAGCCCTTCCTTCTCTCGAACAAATAAAACTTTACGCTTGAAATCCAATGAATACGCTATCTTTATATTAAAATCAAAATTATCTGGTTAAACTGTAATATCGAATTACGATATCGTAATCTGATATTAATAATCTCAATATGGCATCCAGTGAATCCAGTCAAAGGATTATCGTATTAAACATTTTTCTGATTTTTCTGAGAATTGGTCTAACCAGCTTTGGAGGACCGATTGCACATCTTGGCTATTTCCGAGATGAGTTTGTCGAGCGCAGAAAATGGTTGGATGATCGTGTTTATGCCGATCTTGTCGCACTTTGCCAGTTTCTGCCGGGTCCTGCCAGCAGCCAGGTTGGTATTGCCTTGGGATTGTTCCGCGGAGGATTATCAGGGGCGCTAGCTTCGTGGCTAGGTTTCACTTTGCCTTCTGCCGTAGCATTGGTGTTGTTTGGTCTAGCGGTTACAAGCATTATTAGCGATACAGATAGCGCTTGGCTCCATGGTCTAAAGGTTGTCGCGGTAGCTATCGTGGCACAAGCATTATGGGGTATGAGCAAAACTTTGTGTCCGGATCGGGCGCGAGCCACCATAGCAGTGATCGCAGCAGCGTTTGCATCGTTTATACCCGGGATACTAGGGCAGATCAGTGTCATCATCGCTGGCGGCTTACTAGGATGGCTATGCCTCACCCCAATGAGCACGCTCTCTCACAGTCCATTTCCAGTCCGTTTGAATAAACAAATGAGTGTGATTGCTTTAGTAGTCTATTTTGCACTGTTTATGTTACTTCCTGTAGTCGCTATACAAAGTGGCAGTTATAGTGTGCAGTTATTTGACAGTTTCTATCGCGTGGGCGCCCTGGTGTTCGGTGGCGGGCATGTGGTACTGCCGCTTCTTCACGCGGAAGTGGTTCCAGTAGGCTGGGTAACTGACGATGCATTTCTAGCCGGATACGGCGCAACACAAGCTGTACCTGGCCCACTGTTTACTTTCGCAGCATATTTGGGCGCAGTATCGTCACAAAGCCCCAGTGGCTGGGTAGGTGCGATTACAGCAGTCACAGCCATTTTTTTACCTGGATTCTTGTTAATTATAGGGGTATTACCACTGTGGGAAAGCGCGCGGCGTTATCCTATTATGCAGCGTGTGATGCCCGGTGTGAATGCTTCTGTCGTAGGGTTGTTGTTGGCTGCGTTCTACCATCCGGTTTGGACCAGCGCGATTGTATCTGCAGCAGATTTTGTTCTGGCGTTACTCGCTTTCCTCTTGCTGATATTTTGGCGAACACCGCCATGGCTTGTGGTAATTCTTTGCGCTGTATTTGCAGGATTTGGTAGGTATTAATGGAACAAAGCATGGATGAACGTGGTCTGCTTAGTGGTTTGATTCGATTGCATATTCTGTATCACGTGGCGCAGGCAATCCTTGTCCGGTATCCGTCGCGACAGGCACATATTCGACAACACGGCCAATTCGATCTCGGCGATGTTCAGCCAACTGCCGTGCTTCGGCGTATAGTGGAATTCCAATTTCCACGCCAGCCCGCGTGCTTGTCCGGCAGAAAACGCCTCGTTTTGGTATGGGCTGCGCGGCCATGAGCTGGATAGTGAAACGGACAGAAAAGAGGCAGCAAGAATGTCAAATGTAAGGCTGGATCCTGTGCGTGCGCCTATCGAAACATGAATTCTCTTCAAGAAGAAGAGCCAAGCTGGTTGACTTCCTTCCCAGAGAAATAGGGTAGCTGGCTCATGCCGGTTGACAATTGTTAGTTAATAATAATTCTCACTGGCAATGTCAAGCCAGATATGCCGTTCCGTTAATCGTGCCTGCAAGCGCACCGGATGATGCCCGCCGCAAAAAAGAGCGTTCCTGCAGGACGCTCCAGTTTCGCTTGACGATTGCCTGTTGCAGGTATCATTTTATCGAATCGAAATTGCCCAGCAGGATCAGGTCGCCCGGCACCGCGCAGGTGCTGAACGTGATGTAGTTGTTTGCCGGGAACAGCAGGTTCTTCAGCGCAAACACCGAAATCGATTCGAACTGGAACGACAGTTTCCCCGCGATTTGCTGCGGCACCTGCGACTGGATTTGCTGATTGACCTTCGCCTTCAGGTTGTCGCTGTCGCTGGGACCGCCGCCGGATAGCTGACCGCTGACGGTCACATTCTGGCCGCTGGTTTCGATCTTGATAATCTGGTTGCGTCCGTTGCCGCCCACGCTCGGTGACAGCACTGCCCCGACCTCGATGGTCACGTCGGTGGAAAGCATGGAATTCTTGCAAGGATTGGAGGTGAAGCTTATGCAACGACGTTCCTGGTATTGCATCATTTGCCAGCGCTTGCCGCCGTAGCTTAGCCGTCCATCCGGCTGCGCCGAGAGAGTGGTGTCCGCCAGCGACCATGACACACTGCCGCCGGGAACTGAATAAGTGTATCGGGCTGTACGGTACCTGCCGACACGCTCGCTGTGATTGAGATCGCTCAGATTGACCGTGCCGCTGACGCTGGCGCTGGTGAATTTGCCCGACCAGGCTGCGGCGGGCTTGCCCGGATTCACGCCCTGCAGCGACCAGCCATTGTTCTTCAGGCTTTGCGGCAGCACTTCGCTGAATACCAGCTCGGAGCGCACCATCAGGCTGTTTTGCTGATCGAGCGGCAGCGGCTCCGGGATGTTGTTCAGGAACGCCTGCGAGTAGGTCGGCAGTGCCCGGCTCCCGGTCATGATGAACAGTTGCAGCATCTGGTTGCCGGCGGGTGTCTGCAGCGGCTTGAAGTAGAAATCCTTGGGCCTCAGCGCGGCCAAGGTCGGGATCGTGGTCAGGTCGAGCTGGTTGATCAGGTAGACGACCGGATTGCTGACGAAGTATTCCTTAACCGCCTTGTTGAATTCCACCTTGGTGGCATCGCTCAGCTGGATGTTGCTGATGGTGAACGTGCCTTCCTTCATGTCCAGCAGCACCTGCAGCACGTTGTGGGCGTTCTGGTTGACCTGGATCGTGCCTTCGACCTTGGCCAGCTGGATTTCCGCGGTCAGAGTCTGCCCGGTGATGGACTCCGGCGGATCGCACACTTCCGGGCTTGACCCCACCTTGGAGCAGCGTTGTACCGAACCGCTCAGGATTTCCATGCTCAGCGTGGCGGTATTATTGTTGTTGATGCTGAAATTCAGCAGCGGGTAGCCATAGTCGATCGTGAAGCGGTTGATCACAGCCACACCGCCGGGGTATTTCTCCGAAGTGTCGACCTGGATATGGTTCTTGTAGGCGGGATCCTTTTTCAGCGCGTCATACTGATCCCGTAGCGCAGCGTTGATGCCCTGCAACGCCATGTTGAACACCACGTCCCAGCCGTTGGTGCAGCTGCCCTGGGCATGCATCTGCGCCACCAGCGTGTCGGTCGACGGCAGGTTCATCGGAGTGGAAAGTAGCGCGCCGCTTTTCGCCAGCAGCCCCAGCAACTGCCGCGGCGGCGCCAGCGCACGCAACTGTTTGGCGCTGCGCTGGCGCATGGCCTCGAACGCATCGACGATTCTCGCTTCCAGCACGAACGACAGCCGGATCGTCAGCCGTTCGCGGTCGAAGGTCAGACCGTGGTTGACGCTGCTGTTCGGCAGCGAGATTTCCCAGATGGAAAAAGGAGTCACACGGCTCACGCCCTCGGACCAGGATTGCCCGCTGTCGGAAAATTTGGGCGAGTGGTCGCGCGCGTCGTAGATGTAGCTGCGCTCGCGCCACGGGGTGCGGAACGTCAGCGGGTCGCGCTGCAGATTGCGGTCGTGGAACGGCGTGCCGCCATATGCCAGCCGCAGCAAATAGGTACCGCCGTCGGTGGATTTGACGCCGTCCACCCGTGCCACCAGCGAGAAGATCTTGGCGTCGACATAAGGATAGAACTCCGGCGCATCCAGAAAGATCGGGCTGCGGAAAACATTGCCGCCGGTCAGTTCTTCCGGTTTCACGCCGGAGATCACGAATTCGATCGGCTGGGTGCGGACTGCTTGATGGTGCGCCAGCGCGGATTTGGCCTCCAGCGTGGCAGCCTTTTGCTGAACCACTGCGGCGCTGAACTTGAGCAGGCTGAACGACGTCACTGGCGTGGCCGGCTGCAGGTTGGCGTATTGCAGCGCCAGATCCTGCATCAGGAACGCCTTGGCCAGGATGGTGAGCATCTGGTTCTGAATGAACGTCAGATGGCCGGTCAGCGCCATCAGATCGATGGCTGGGCGATCCAGATCCTCGATCCGGCCGGGCTGCAGTTTCTGCTGCAGCGCTTCCAGCCGCTCCGCCTGGCGGCGGTTAAGCGCTTTCTGCTGCTGGCTGGTGTAGATGTCGCGCTGCAGCGCGTGCAGCGCTGAAACGGCACTGACCACGGCCTTGCCGCGCATCACCATGATGGCAAAAGCGGCTTGTAGCTTCGCCTTTTCCGGCTTGACGTCCGGTCCGGTCGCCATGACTTGGGTGAATTCGATCGACATTTCATCCCAGCTCAGCGTGGAGGGGCTGCCGAACTGTGCGCCCTCCAGACCATCAAGCGTGCGCTGCGCGTTCTTCAGGCTGTCAATGCTGCCGCTGGCGCCGGTATACAGCTTGGACAGCGCATTGAGGACATTCAGGGTTTTCTGGATCCTTTGCACCTTCAGGCCAAGGTCCTTGACCGCATTGATCGAGCTCGCCGGAATGGCGATGGACGTGCCTAGGTTGAACAGGTTGGTCGCGACGTCCAGCCCGAACTTGATCGCTTCCATGGTCTGCCAGCGCTGCACCGCCGACTTGTACTGCTGCACGGCCAGATCGACGCCCGAGCGCGCTTCGGCCAGCGCGGCATTGAGGCTGTCGATCCTGGCCTGCTGCTTCTTTGCTTCCGCCTTGCTTTGCGTAATCAGCGATTCGTAGAATCCTTCCAGGTCTCTTTGCTGCGCGGCGCTGGCCTCGATTACGCCGCCGATCAGTTTGCCTGAATCAATGATGCTCTGATTGAGGGTCTTGGCGACGTCGATCACCAGCTCCTGTTGGCGCCGGTTGGCCATGCGCTGCTCGTTCTGCGCCACCTGCAGCTGTATCCGGTCCAGGTAGCTCAGGATGCTCTGCACGTACTGCTCGTAATCGGTGAACGGCAGGATCGGGACGAAGCTGCCGTATTCCGGATCGATTGCATAGCTGGCCAAATCCATTGCGCGCACGCGCAGCGCGGTCTGCTCCACGTCGGCGTCCGCCGACGGCAGCATCTGCGCCAGCCAGCGGAGATAATCGCGCACGAACTGCTGGAGTTCGCCGTTCGCCTGGACGGACTGGTCGCTGATCACTGCTTCGGCGAACGCCATCGAGAACTGCAGGCTGTTGGTCAGCAGCGGCACCGCATCCGCGGGCGGCAGCGTGCGCGCGTCGCCCACGATCACTGGCACGGCGGCTGGGCCGCTGCCTTCCAGGCCGAACCTGAGCCCGTCCACGATCACGCTGTAGCGGGTGCCGGAGCGGTTCTGGATCGCCAGCGCACCGAGAAACTCGGCGCATCCGAGCTGCAGCGAGTCAAAGGCTTCGTCGGCCAGGCAAAGAGACTTGGGCTGGCCATGCGCACGCATGTCCAGCACCTGGCCGAACAGCCGCACTCTCTTGCCGGGCAGCTGGATGGTCGCGGCGGTTTCCGCGGACAGCACGTTGGCGAACAGAATCAGATCCCTGACCTCCGCCGCCGCCATGAACTGCATATCCGCGAGATTCAGCCGCGTCTTGTAGACGTTGACCGTCGGCGTGGCGATGAAGGAAACGATGCCGGCGGTATCCTGCGGCAGCATCCCTACAAAATCGCGCGCATCGTAAACGGAGAAATTCGGCTGGATTGTGGTGCGGTATTTTTGCGCCATCGCTCCTTTGAAAATCCGCTGCCAGATCAATCCGCGCTTCTGTTCGATCATCACGCTCAGGCTGGCCAGGTGGATGGCCACGGCGGCCTGGTCGGTAAAGTCTTGCTGCAGACTGAAGAGCGACAGCTTGGAATTGGCGTTGAACAACGAAAACACACTGTTCTTCTGTGACCACAGCGTATCCTGCCAATCGCCGTTGTTCAGCGTTGTGTTGAAGACAGCCGCGTTGCTCAGACAGATGACGTTGCCATACTGCTCGACGTAACCGTAGAGGCCGGTCGAACGGTCAGTCGTGAATTGGACGAAATTTTGCGAACCCGGTCCGGACAGCGGGCTGCCGTCGTCCGCGTAGGCCTGCTTGAGCATGGCGAACTGTTCCGGCAGATAGGCGAACACCTGCAGGATGGTGTCGCCCAGCCTCACCGCCGAGACGTAATGCGTGCCATACGTGCGGAAACAGTCCAGCACCCGGTTGGCAGCATTCTGGTCAAGCCGCTCGCCATAGTCCTGCTGCCGGCTGCGGCCGGCGTGGCGCAGCCGGGTGGTGGCCGAGACAAAGTTCGCGCTCAGTCCGTAGGCCGGGTCCGGCTGCCGCGGGCGCATGTGCACCAGGATGCCGCTTGCTGCCGAAGCGTGAGAATCAATACCGTCCAGCCTCTCCAGCTTGACCAGCGCATAGCGCAGATCAGAACAGGTCAAGTCGACGCCAATGGTTTTCGACAGCGTCTCCAGTGACAACTGACTCTCCGGCGCGCCGCCAAGTAAAGCGCCGGCACCGAACGATGGCGCATCGATATCGCTGGAAGGATTGACGATTCGGTAGGGGACCAATTCGTCCAGCAGATCTAGCGCTGTTTCATGCAAGCTAATTACTGGATACGACCAGGCACCGCGCTGCGCCATCGCCTCGACCGGCTGCAATGCCATTGCCTGTTTTTCGGCGGGATAGAGGATGTTCAGCAGCCCTGATTGCGGCTGCCAGTTGGGATTAAGTCCATTGACCAGATTAGTGGAAAAACCAATGCTAAAATTTGAATCAATCATGAACGCAAATCCTTGTATGTAGAGGGAAAGGCCAGGTAGAAAACTCGTTGCTTGATAATCACGCAATGGCTGAGCAACAAAAGATACACACGCCGCTCAGACTCCCATACGAAAGAATACGAGTAAATCTAGCCGCTATTCGACGTTTTGCTGACTTGACATTAAGCAGGTAATCCTTTCCGGAGTTAAGAGCGGAATCAATAGACCCGAAGGACCAGCTTTATTTGAGTAAGGACAACTTTGTGAATAACGTGCAACGCACGCTCAATCTCGAGCAATCGCTCAAGAAAGGCATGCTCAAAAAGCAAAAACAGACAGCAAAGAGGGGGAAGAATGTCAAATGCGAGGTCTGGCCATGCATGCTATCCCATCCAGTCAGCTGATCACCCTACCAATTGCTGGTAAATAATAGGAAGAACATGCGAAAGGCGATCAGGCCGACCCACAATGGCGTACCCCCCCTTACCGAATAGAAAAGGGAAATAGTCCTGCGCCTTGCGATCTATCGTAATGCCGAAAACTGCAAGGCCTGTTCTCCGGGCCTCCAGAATTGCCTGCCGGGTATCTTCAATACCGTAGCGGCCTTCATAATAATCCAGATCGTTGGGTTTGCCATCGCTTAACAAGAGGATAAGACGATTACGCTCAGTTCGCTTGTCGAGTAATTGCCGGACATGGCGCAAAGCTGCGCCCATGCGGGTATAGTAACCAGGACGCAAGGCGGCAATACGACGCAATACCCGACTATTGAAAGCTTCATCAAAATCTTTTACGGCAGCCACGCGTACATAGTGCCTTTTGCGTGAGGTGAAAGTATAAACCGCAAAGGCATCTCTACAAATGGCAAGACCGGAAGCCAGCGTGATCAAAGCCTCTTTCTCAACATCGAGAATACGCTGGCCGTTAACCCAGCTATCCGTAGAGAGCGATACATCCACCAGTATGGCTACAGCCAGATCACGAGCCTGCTGGCGCGCCTTTAGATAGACTTGGTCAGAACCATTTCCATTAGCAAAGAAATCACAGTGTGCACGCACCAGCGCATCCATATCCAACTCAGCGCCGTCCAGCTGGCCACGTAAAATCTCACGACGAGGCCTTAATGTTTCAAATTGACGCTGGATTTTACGAAAACGACGCCTGGCCTCAAGATCAGGCACCCATGCCTCATTTCCTTCCTCAGCATTCTGAAAAATCACCCGGCATTGTTGCGCATGATAATCTTTACGCCGATAGTCCCATTCGGGATAAGTCAACTCGGAAATCAGAACAGCCGGATTGACGTCGTCTGGCGCAAGATCAAGGTCAAATTTAAGCTTGGTCGCAGCTTGGCGCTGATGCGGACTCAGCGTGATTTCTTCGATCGTCTCGGCGACTTCCTTGGCGGCATCTTCATCGTCATCCTGCACAGCGCGGTTGACATTGACCATTTCGGACCAGCTCATGAGTTTCTCAAAGCGATTCAGCAACAGCGGATCATCCCGTTCGCTTTGCGCGTATTTTTCTCTCCGACCCTTTTTCTTGCGATGGTCCTCATTTTCCTGATGATCACTGCCGCCGCCGTCCTGATCCGAAGACTCCGTCATTGCGCTTGATGAAGTTTTTCTTGAATGGATTTCTCCCCACAAAGGAACGGGCAGGAAAGTATAGTAGTGCTTCGCGGCCTGCCAGCGTTGGAAATCAGGCTCAGGCTGCATGACGGTCTGCAAAAATATTTCACTGAGAGAATTTGAACAAGGCTTTCCTAATAATGCCTGGATGACGGTTTCGATAGCCTGTTCTTGGCCGGAAAGCGGTCGATGTGGGCGCTGTTCACACAGCGCTTCGCAGAGCTTCTGATAATCTTGGGCAAGGCCAGGATAACGCTCAATGACTTTTAAACAGTTCCAGTAGGCACTATGCAGAAAAGTGAGATCGGCTTGCAATGGATCATTCGGCGTCTCTACGGCAGAATCTTCAGCGACGGAAAAATAAGCAGCCAGCCAGAAATAAAGCCGCCGGTTTAATGCGGCTGATGGAAAACACGCAATGGTTGCAGGCAGTAACATCCGTTCGGCGTTACATTCTATCCGGGGCAGGGATTCCTGGTCCATGCCCAGGCGTTGCCGCAGTTTCAGACGATGCCCTGATGATTGCTGCGTTCCCGCTGCTAAAACTATGCCGGGCGCGCCACCCAGGCCTCGAAAAAAAACACTCAGTGCAGGGCGCAGCGAATCCAGCGTGACAGCGGCTTCTGGATAAGAGGGGTAACTATCCGCCTTTCCGACGAGATGGTGCCAATAGCGGCCAATTTGTTCTTCCAGTTCGAAGAATTGCCACATACTTTAGCCGTAAGTCGCACGTATCAGTTCCAGCAAGCCTTCCTTGACGTCAAGATCATCGCAAAGCGGTTCCACCAGGGCAGTTTCGGCCGCCTGGGAAGGATCCAATCCATTTTTAATCAGAATGGCACAATAGACAAGCAAGCGAGTGGACACGACTTCTTCCAGATCAACCTCCTTCAGCGCCCGTAACCGTTTCCCGAGATTCACCAAGGGTATGCAATGTTCCACTGGCAAGCCGCTTTCACTGGATACGATTTCGACTTCTGCTTCAAGCGGGGCAAAATCAAAGCTGATGGAAACAAAGCGCTGACGTGTACTTGGTTTTAATGATTTCAGGATATTCTGATAACCTGGATTATAGGATACCACCAGCATAAATTCGTCAGGCGCTTTCAGGATTTCACCGGTGCGTTCCAGCGGCAGAATCCGGCGATCATCTGTCAGTGGATGAAGCACCACGGTCACGTCTTTACGCGCTTCCACAATTTCATCCAGGTAACAGATGCCGCCTGTGCGCACCGCCCGCGTCAACGGCCCGTCCACCCATACCGTCTCGCCTCCTTTAAGAAGATAGCGCCCCGTTAAATCAGCTGCGGTCATGTCATCGTGACAGGAAACCGTATGAAGCGGACGCCCCAGCCGGGCTGCCATATGGGCGATAAACCGGGTTTTGCCACAACCCGTTGGCCCCTTGATCAGCAGCGGCAGTTGCTGCCGATACGCCACTTCAAATAATGTACATTCATTACCGACTGGCTTATAAAACGGGACTTCCTGCAGCACGGCTGGTGCGTGTGATGCCTGTTGAAGCTGGAAATGACTCATGATCAATGGCTGTTATTGTGAACGCGATTGCGCATACCTTGAAATCGTCACCTGTTCCCGGACGGGACCCAAGGCTGAATAAATAAATAGCCCTGCTCCAATCAGGAAACATAGACCTGCCCCTAGCCGGAACCAGTAGAACAATTCAATTTGTGACTGGATTTGCATAAAACCCATAGCCAGCACACGCTGAAGATGGGTCTGCAGGACACCCGCGAACGCAAGCGTAAGCGTCATGAATACCATGGCGCCCGTCATGAACCAGAAACTCCACATATTCAGAATCTGGTTGAATGGCTGCAATCCCCGTAAGGCAGGCAAGGCGTAGGTAAAGAAAGCCAGATTCAACATCACATAGGCGCCATAAAAAGCCAGATGCCCATGCGCCGCTGTCAACTGAGTGCCATGGGTATAGTAATTGATCGATGGAAAACTATGCATGAGACCTAATACCCCCGCTCCAAAAAAAGCCATCACCGGGCAACCCAGGCTCCAGAGCGTTGCTGCTTTATTGGGATGGTTGCGTCCGCTTTGATAAACCAGATAAAAAGCCCACAGAATCATAGCGAAAAAAGGAACAACTTCCAGAATCGAGAATACCGCGCCTATCCAGTGCCAGTATCCGGGCGTACCTATCCAGTAATAGTGGTGGCCGGTTCCCAGCAAACCACTAAACAGAGAGAAACCAACGATGACGTACAGCCACTTTTCTATCACTTCACGATCGACTCCGGTTAGTTTAATCAATAAGAAGGCCAGCATGGCTGACATAATCAATTCCCATACCCCTTCAACCCAGACATGCACAACCCACCACCAGTACAGCTTGTCCAAGGCCAAGTTGTCTGGATTGTAAAAAGCAAAGAGGAAAAATATTGCAGCGCCCCAGAGACCCAGCAGCAAAACAATGGAAACGACGGTTTTCCGCCCTTTAAGGACCGTCATCGTTACATTGTAAATAAACAATAAAAAAGCAATCACCATCAGAACCTTGATCCAAAAAGGCTGCTCCAGTAATTCGCGCCCTTCATGGATCCCGAAAAGATAACCGACAACAGCGGCTAAGGCGGCAAATACAAAGATCCCTAGCTGTAGCGAAGCTAACTTGGGGCTGTGGATTTCACATTCACTTTCTTCTGGTATCAGAAAATAACTGGCTCCAAAATAGCCCAGCAGCAGCCACACCAGAAGCGCATTGGTGTGTATCATTCGAATAATATGAAAAGGGACGGCTTCCGACAGAAAATTCGGAAAAACGTAAATGGTGCCAGCCAGCACACCGGCTAATACCTGAACCAGGAATAACGCCAGCGCCGCTACAAAATAGGGATAAGCAAGTTTCTGGGTCTGATATTTCATCATGAATCTCCTTAAGTAAATCTAAATCGTAAATCGCACATGCAATCAGCCAGCATCATTTGGTGGCCAGCCCAGCGTATCGATACGACTCGTCCATTCAAGAAAATCAATTAGGTCATCCAGTTCCTGTTCTGTCAGATTGAACTGCGGCATTTGCCGTCGCCCCGGCACGCCTGTAGGCTGGGCGCGCATCCAGGCTTTTAGGCCCATGCGCGCGCCTTCCGCACTTTCGCGCCCTCCGTAGCGGACCCACACATTTCCTAATTCCGGGGCAAAGTAAGCACCCTCCCCCAGTAACGCATGACAATTAATACAGGAATGACGCTCCCACACATGCTTTCCTCTGGCAACTGCCTCGGTCAGGGTGGATTCATCCGTTGAAACATTTTTGATATAGAAGTGGCTGTGAACTGTTAAAAGCGTGAAAACCACCAGAAAGAAAATTGAACCGCCATAGAAAATATTGCGTGCTGCGGACTTGGTAAAATGCTCTGCCATACCTCCCCCTTGTTCACAAACGGTTAGAATTTATCAGTTACATCCAATTTTGACCCTAATAATCATATGGATAAATGATTTCTCTAGAAACCGTCTCAGATTCTAACGCAAGCTTCTTACAATGAGAAGCAATGTTTACTAAATCGATGCCGGGAGAAAAATGATTGCTTAAATGAATGGATGCTCTCCCATTCTCTACATAATTTAACGTAAAAGAATCCGCTCAAAAGACGAAATCATGGCCTCCAGAAGTAAATTAATAAAGCTGGGGTGGCGCACACCGACGCTAGCTTATATTCAAATCGGCGGTCTGTTGGTTATATGGGCCGTTAGATTCTTCATCGACGTTTGGGGTGTGGTTAGGAGAATGCGCCGCAAATACCATACAAGCTTGCCGGACCGCTTCGTTAAATAGGTTACGGCAGCTTTCTTTGCTTCTTAAAAGAAACCACATTTGACCGCGAATGATTTGAATAGGTATCCCAGGCAGGGGCGTATTCCTCGGCTTGGTTACCCCATACAAACCACCCCTCTCTAGGTCCTCTCGCAAAAAGCTCAATATACGGACCTGGGCTGCACGATTCGATTATTTGATACTGTTCATCAGGTTTCCGGCTATGCTCCCGCTTCTGGGACGAAATGATATTTTCCTGGCTTCGTCCGGCTTGTAATGTTCGGGCGTTTTTCCCTCTTACGCCAAACAAAATCATTTCCGTCACATTGCGGAAGTAAAAGCCAACCCCCCGTCTATCGGGTCCGCCATCTTTTCTGATCTTGTACCAGATTAAATTTGTCTTGTAGGCAAATCCCCAGTGCGCCATTACTTGTAGCCCATCTGCCAGCAGCGCATTCGGCACCCACAAATAAAGATGCGCGGTATCTTTTACGATCGCTTCAACAGGCAAATCTTTAATTGCCTGCAAGGTCATGGTCGGATACCGGGATAATCGTTTATGCTCTGGCGCTATTTTCCCTGTGCGGTTTTGAAATTGCCAAGGTGGATCAGCAAGCACGGTAGCAAATTTTCTTTTCCCCGTCTCTTCAAGGAGATCATCAGATGCGTTCATATCATTCGTCTTCTACATAGCGTCATTTTGTAATGCTAAAAACCAGCAAAGGGTCCCTGCCTCCACCGCCCCTCAATTTGCGGAAAAAGCTTACCCAGATGGGTTGTTGAAGCGCCCCATATGCTGCCCTCTGACCAGTTCATTGAAAATATCTTGAAGATCGTCACAACACGGCTCCGCAAGCAATCGCACAGAGTGCGCAACCTGAGAAAATGAGCTTGCGCGTTTCGATACGACGAGCCAGTAAATTTTAGTAAAACTTCTTTTTGGCATAGCCATATATTTAACGTATACGCTTTATCACATTCTTCACTGAGGATTACCGTGATTAAGTCCATTTAAAGCGCTATTTTCAAAGAGAGATCAATATAGGCTTTCCTTTACGATCCACCAGTAAGCTTTTACCCCTACCTCTTAATTGGAAGAAACACTACACTATGATCCTACGCTCTCGTTTATTATTTAGCATTCTGATGGGTATTGCCTTAAGCAGCCTGTTGCCCGTTGCTCATGCAGACAGTTACAAGCCCACCAGCATCGATTCTATTTTATATTTTCAGGCTGCCATCAAGGATGCTGAATACTGTTCGATGACCGTAAAAAACGGTGAACTGGTTGCCATCAATCGCAGTACCGGCAAGACACTGAGCAACGCTGCCATGACCTGCCCGGATATGTTTTCCTGGAAGCTCTTTGCTGACGTGATTCAGGATAAATTCTGGTCAAACTGGGCTGATGAGAATGACAATTGGCCGGCCGAACCTTATGCGCTTTGCCAACCTGATCAAACGCCGGGTAAAGATGCTTGCTGCCAACCGGGATCAGCGAACAACGATCCTGATCATTGTCCAGTTTATCCAGGCACTCGGTACACGACTAAGCTCAAAAGCCTGACAAATGCTTTGGCAGAAGAAGCGCAAAAGCTGGCGCGTGACCCTGCCTTGCAGCGGGATACTCGGCTGCCATTCCATGACACCCTTAGTCCCCTGAGCCGCCTAGTCAAACTTCAATCGATGAAAAATGCTGCTGAAGCACCTATACCTTCCTGTTCTGCGGTGCCGGTTGACGGTAAGACCGAGAATCTGGTAGCAGACATCCTCAAGAAATTCAATCCAGCCGATGCAGAAAGTACTGGCCGCGTCATCCGTCAAACCAATGCCGAACTGACCATCCGCAACAAGGTATTCCATGACTACCTATTCACCAATAATTTATATAACACTAACGGTGTGATCGATGTCTTCAAGGTCAATCAGAAGAACCTGCAAACAGAAGCGCCCTATCGCCGTGCCAATTATTCTTCCCAGGATGGAAAATCAGGTGCATTGTCCCGCGTGGATTTGCCGCCGGATGCCATCATGATCAAGAGTAACTGGCTGCATCATGATCTTGCTGTCGCCCTGGGGTTGCCGGATGATCCCAAACAGTACATCAGTAAATTGCTGCAGACACAGATTGACCTGCAGGCGCTCGGTATCAGCAAATCAGAGCAGACTTGCAACCTGGAAGGCACTCATTACCTGGTGGCGTTCCATATTTCCTCCAAAGATATTCCCAATTGGGTCTGGACTACCTTCGAGCATATCAGCCTGCCCGGCCGCTGCGATGTCACCGGCTGCAATGATGCTTATGGCTATGCGAGTGGCGACAAAAACCGCCCGACCGGTACCGCGGATAATTATGTCAAACCCAATCAGCATAGCGATCAGCTGAATTCGCCCAGTATTGTATTCAATCCGGACAGAGGCTATCCGCTGGAAATAATCCGTCCGGAATGGGATAAGCTGCTTGCTCAATTGAATATCGGCAGCGGTAGCAGCACAAGCCAGGTTGAACCTGACCCGGAGGATATCGCCTGGCGTAACTTCCGCCTCAAAGGCTCGCAAGTGGAATTTGTCAACTCAATTGGCCAATCGACGCTATTGGGTAATTCGGTGACTGAGGCGGGTTTTATGGATGGTTCGAGTTGCATTAGCTGTCACGCAAGAGCAGGTGCGGCACTGAAGAGTGATGGTTCAGCTAATTTCCTCGCGCTCTCGGTGTTCGAACGCAGTCTGACCGACTTTGGCTATGCGCGCAGTCATTATGGTATTCCTGATCCGTTCTGGTTCTACAACGATAACAACAGCCGGCCAAATATGCTGGTGATGCAAACAGACTTCATCTGGGGCTTCCTCAACGCTAAACCTGTCGTGCCCAGTAAACCGTAGAAGCAATACCAAGCTTGTTTTCAACCTGTGCAGTCGAGCTGCACAGGTTGAACTGGAAGAGATTTCAGAGGCGAGTTAGTGATTACATTGCGTGCTATATTTAAAGGTGTGCAAGGCGGAGGTGTTGAGGTTATTAAGAAATCGCGGGCGATACCGCATGTCAGCAATATCGATAAACTGGAAAAACACCTTCTGATTCAGGAGTAATGCAATCGGGTTACTGCGCTAAGAAATCGGGACTTCCCCCAGGTCGACAAATGCTCCATCGACCGCGTGTCCGGTCTCTTCTCGGAACTCTCGTTTGGCCGTATTAAGCGGATCTTCCTCTTCCTGGCAGATGCCTTTGGGCATTGACCACACGCCATCGTCCTTCCTTGCCCAGAAAGGCCCGCCAGGATGAATCAGCATAACTTGCAGTTCGCTTTCAATAAAGCGGTACAGAATGATACCTGCACTATGAATGCTCATAAGTCACCATTGCAAAACTGTTCATTTTCGGCCTTTTGCAGCCCTTAT